>JBQGDD010000369.1:0-1881 GCA_052038845.1 Dyadobacter sp.
TTTTTTAAGGCATGTTGTTATAAAAGTATTTCTGAGTAAAGAATTTGAGCCAATGGAAGACTTGTTCCTATGGCAGCTGATGGGCGACTTTTTTAAGGCCTGTGCCTACATACTTGCATTTGAGTTTTTTGCCAAAAAAATGACCAGAGCTTTTATTGTAACCGAATTGTTTTCATTTGCCGTTTTGTATATAAGTGGTGTTACCTTTATAAAACAGTACGGCAGTGAAGGTGTTGTTATTGGGCATGCCGTTACCTACGGAATTTACTTTTTGGTACTGGCAGTGTATTTTAAAATAAAATACAAATAGCAGCCAAGCCTGTTATTTTAATTTCCACGCCTTCAGATACATTTGTGGTACTTTGGTGTAATAATGCTCTTTCAGGATAAAATCCCTGGCTCTTGAACCTATTGCTTTTATCTCGTCAGGATTATTTATCAGATATTCCAATTCTGCGGCTATAGCATCAGGATCAGGTTCGGCATGTATAGCCACCCGTTCCGTAAGGTTATAATGCTGCATAAATTCCTCTCCTGCTCCGGTAAAAACAACCTTGCCTGCGGCCATTGCCTCAAGGGCATTGTATCCCTGATCTAGCGCATAAGTATAATCAAGCAAAATGTGCGCTCTTTTATAAGCATGGAGATATTCAGCATACGGAAGATTCTCGGCAATAATTATTTCAGTTCTTTCAGGGTATTCAGCTTCTATCTTCTTAAGCGCTTTCTCAAAAAATACAGTGCCTTTTCTTATCGCGCTGAATCGATTAATCCCTAAAAAAATAACAATCGTATCATTAATCACAGGTTTTTTAAAACTGATCCTATCAGTATTTACCGGGTTAGGTATGTGCTGTACGGTATAACCCATTCGTTCCATGGGTATTTTGTAATCAAGGTCGGAAGTTACGATTACTGATGAATGCTCTTTTACAAATTGGAATAATTCCCTGTAGCGTTTGGTAATATATTTCAATGAGTAGGAATACAAATCCTTCAACCCAGGATTTTCCAAATATGGCGTTAATACATTATTAGGGAGTTCTTTTTTTAAAAGATAGTCTATTACAGGTGTTTCATCGCCACACACCAGCAGGCTCATTTTTCCATTCTGCTTCAGCAATTTTTTATATAACAGCTTTGCTAAAAAAGGATAGGTTTCTACAGCGTTTGAATTTATAAGCTGCATGTGGGTATAGCCTTTAAGCTTTGGTAGCAGGAAATAAAATCGTATCCCTGTTTCAATAGCTGCCAGGTCTATCTTGGTAAAGCGGTATACTGCGTTTTTAAATTTTCGTGGCAGGTAATATTTGTTGAAAAAGCGGGGGGCAACCGAAAAGTCGACAGCATAGTTTTTAAAGCTGTCGCCGGATGCAACAATTACGGCGGTATATCCCAATTGTGCAAGGCCCTCCTTTAATGAGTTGTGAAGACGGCTGTATTCTCCAATCAAAAGTATTTTCACCTGCCTGTAAGAAATAACTATATTTGTACAAATATAGGATAAATTGGGTGCATCTTTTAAAAAATCGGATATAGCGGTGCTTGTGTCAACGATGAACAGGGACAATCTTGATTTTTTAAAGCCCATGTTTCCGGATATGGATTTGGGTGAACTGAACATAGTTGTAATTAACCAGACCACGCCCGGTAAAATAATACCTCTCACGGCACACTATCCGATAAAGGTTATCAACTCATTTGAAAAAGGCCTTTCGGCAAGCCGTAACCTGGCATTAAAAACTGCTGAAAACAAGCTATGCCTCCTGGCGGATGATGATATTGTATATAAGCATGATTTTCAGGATTCTGTTCTTTTGGCCTTTAATGCGAACCCGGATGCAGCGCTTATAGCATTCAGGACGGAAAATGAGCACGGAA
>JBQGDD010000370.1:0-3746 GCA_052038845.1 Dyadobacter sp.
TCTTAATATTTTAAAACTAAAATCCCCATTGATGGGGATTTTTTTTATAATTTAATTGCGCAATTTTGTAATACTTAACCAATTAAATATTAATTATCATGAATGAAAAAATGCTAACCCGAGAGCTTAATTATACTTGTGAAGGAAGCTTTAACAATGCAGGCGAGTTCATGCTACAGACTCGACTTCCTAATAAAGACTATCACGTTAAGGCATTCGATGTTTCTGTAAACGATGCAGGCAGTGTAATAAATGCCATACTAGTATTAATAACTTCTCCGAAAACGGATGAAGAATTTGAATGGCAGGATAATGATCCGCTTCATAATTTCAATACAATAACCTTTAACCATACTGTTTTTAGCCCGTCAAACAGCACAAGCCTTGTACTAATTTACCATTCTAAGGGTCTAGATTTGACACCGGGTGATACAGAATCTGAAAAAATATTAGAAATATTTAAAGGAAAAGTAAAAGACTGGTATGATATTGCTGAAAGAGAAGGTGCACAGAGTATTAGATTTGATTATGACAAAACCATACCTGAAAGATTAAAAATACCTAAAAAGCTGGGTATGAGTATTGTGGTTAAACCAACTGTTTAAGTTGTGCCCAAATTTAAAAACATATTTATAACAGCGTTAATAAACATCTTGTTTATTAACGCTTGTTATTGTCAATATTCTGAAAATTTAATTTCAATACATAAAAAAATAAATTCGGGGCAACACAAGAACGTTTCAGTTTTACTTGAAGAGATAAATGTTGACCAATATAAGCTAACTGATAAAGCTTATATATATTACTTAAAAGCATTAAATGAAGAATATAAAAACAGGGAGGATAGTGCTTACAAATACTATTTAAAAGCAAAAGAGCTTTATCTTTTATCAGACAGTACATCCATGGCAATGGATATTAATCTGGATATTGCTTACCTAATAAGTTCTCAAAAAAAGAATTTCTCAGATTACAGTACTTACACTGCTGAATATATTAAGTATGCCCAAAAAAGCAACGATTCTTCTAAGTTGGCTAAAGCTTATTTAACTTTAGGAACCATCGAAATGGATACTGAAAAGCTAAGCGAAAGCCGACAGAATCTTTTAAAAGCCTTAGCATTTTATAAACGGAAAAATATAACAGAAAGCATTTCTATAATTTATAAAAACCTTGCTACTATATACAGCGAAAAACTTAATGAGCCAGATTCTGCCCTTTATTATCTTAAGAAAGATAGCCAGATTATAAAAAATTCGGGGGACCAAAGGGGTTTATGCTACAACTTGGTAAACCAGGCAGCAGCTTATTATTATAAAGGCAATTATAAAACTGCTATTTCACTTTTAAAATCTGCTGACAGCCTTGTAACGGATGACTATAATTTACGCACAAAGCAAATTATATACGAAGTAATGTCAGTTAACTATGAAGCAGTAAAAGACTATAAAAATGCATATAATTATTTAACAGTAAGCAATCAGTTAAACGACAGTATAAATGCTACTGAACAAAACATAGCTATTAATGATATACAGACTAAATATCAGGCTAAAGAAAAAGAACTTGAAAATGAAGTTTTAAAAGGGGATATAAAAACGAACAGGATAATACTTTATTCTTCTTTGCTTGTTTTAGCTATTAGTTTTATAATAGGGTTTCTTATAATTAAAAACTCAAGGAAAAGAGAAAAAATATCCCGCCAGGAAAAATTAATAGAACAGCAAAAGCTGGATAAAGCACTTAAAGATTATGAACTGCACAGCATTGATATGATGCTTGAGGGGCAGGAAAAAGAAAGACAGCGCATTGCTAACGATCTGCATGATAATTTGGGGAGTATGCTGGCTGCCCTAAAACTTAATTTTGAAAACTTAAGGCTACGCCGCAACGAAGTGAGAGACGAAGAAGATAAACTTTATGACAGGACAGATAACCTTATTGAAGAAGCCTACCAAAAAGTAAGGAGCCTTGCACATGCAAAAAATGCAGGCGTATTTGCTAATGAGGGGCTTATACCCGCCCTAAAAAAGCTGGCTGAAAAAATATCAATACCGGGAAGGCTTGCTATAACAGTAACGTCTTTTGGGTTTAATAAGCGTTTAGAAAACAAACTTGAAATAACTATTTTCAGGATAATACAGGAACTGGCAACAAATATTATTAAGCACTCAAAGGCTTCTGAGGCTTCTGTACAGCTAACACATCATGATGATAACATCAATATAATTATAGAAGATAACGGTATTGGCATAAAAAAGTCAGAGCAGAACAAGGCAGATGGCATGGGGCTGCAAACCATTATAAAGAAAACAGAACAGCTTGGGGGTACTTTTAATATAGATTCTACTCCCGGTAAAGGTACAACCATAATAATTGATATACCTATATGATACGGATAGCCATAGCAGAAGACCATCAGTCGCTTATTGATGGCATTAAAGTATTTTTAGAGTATGAAGATGACATAAAAGTTGTAGGCGAAGCTAATGACGGCGAAAAACTGCTTGAAATTGTTAACGCCAAAAAACCGGACGTTGTATTAACAGATATACGTATGCCGGTAATGGACGGTATTACAGCTACAAAGGAGATTACTAAAAAACTTCCTGCATGTAAGGTTATAGCATTCAGTATGTTTGAACAGGAGGAAGCGGTAAACCAAATGGCTGAAGCAGGGGCAGTAGGATATATTATGAAAAATTCATCTCTCAAGGTTGTTCTTGCTGCTATACGGGCGGTTATGGCCGGAGAAACTTATTTTGACCAGTCAATACAAAATAAAGGCACATCAAAAAACGATGATGATGTTCAGTTGAGCAGAAGAGAAACAGAGATAGTTAAACTTATAGGGCTTGGAAAAACATCTCAGGAAATTGCCGATATGCTTTTTATAGGTAAAACTACTGTTGATACACACAGGAAAAATATTCTTAAAAAACTCAGCCTTCATGGCAAAAGTGAATTACTGAGATACTCAATGGAAAAAAAATATGATTTTTAAAGCATCCTGATTTTAAGATTTTTTTGTAGTAAAAATACCCACTATTGGGTATTTTTTTGCTTTTGGCTATACCCCATCTTTGCTTTAATAAAAAAATTAAAAATTTAAACACCAGTCAATTATGAAACAAATTAAACGCTTTTCAGTATTAATTATGCTATTTGTGGCAACTGCCGGGATAATAGCATGTGAAGAAGAAGAACCCGCAAGGGTAAACAGCAATAACAGTGACAACTGTATGGCTCAACTTGAAAACCTTTCTGATATTTTGTATAACAAAAGCATGACCTTTAACAGCAACCCTACAAACTCTAACTGTAACGCTGTAAGGACAGCAGCTCTTAACCTTATTAATGCTGCCGAAAACTGCGGCTATGGCGACCTGTATGAAGGACAAACCGAAACATGGCTTAGTATTGACTGCACTGTATTTGATTAATTTAACCCTTAACACATAATTTAAAAATGAAAACAATAAAATACTTATTAGTACTTTCTCTTTTAGCAGGCTTTACAGCATGTAGTGAAGATGATGACAGCGGAAACGGAAATAATGATTTGGGTCTTGTAGGCCAGGAAGGTAACCCTAGGTTTAACCTGCAGTTTAGTAACGGAACCAATGTAGACCTTGACCTATATGTTGAAACACCTAACGGCATCACAGTGTCTTACATGAACCCAAATGCAGATGGCGGCGAACTTGATGTTGACTGTATGTGCGGCTCATGCCCACAGGGACCAA
>JBQGDD010000371.1:0-3423 GCA_052038845.1 Dyadobacter sp.
GTTTTTAAGCGTATCAATCGGGTTGGCAAATTCAAACTTTATGCCGCTCATATTTTTAACAATTGGGTGGCTTGCCCCCTCATAAATATCCGGGTCAGGATAAATAAACGGAGAAAACTTCCAGGGGTATTGCTGGTATTGTGTATTGCTGCCCTGTTGCCCTGTTGCTAATTTTATAGGTATTGACTGTTCATCTTTTATAAGTTCGGGGTTTATCCGTATACCATATTTAAAGAACATATCATTCAGCTTTAGGTCGCGCGGAAAAGCAAAAGTACTGCCTGTTTCGTTGTACAAACTATCCATTTCCATCTGTACAGCATCAATCATCCATAGAGTATTACCGCCGTTTACTATGTATTGGTCTAAAACCTGCTTTTCTTCTTCAGAAAACCCTTCAGTTGGTTTGGCAATAACAGCAAGGTCATATTTTTTTAATTCTGCAAGCGTTTTTATTGGGTTTACCGCAACCGAATCGAGCGTAAAAGGACCTATGTAATAACTTTCCCTAACCTCTTTAATAAAGTCAGCCATTAAAAGTTCATGCAGTTCGCCATTGCCTTTTATAATAGCTACCTTTTTTTGTTTTTCACGTATTATTTTGTTGATGGCGTCAGCCATAGCATATTCTAAATGCTGTACAGAGCTGACTACCTTTTCAGCTGTAGAAGCGCCAAGCAGGTTTTTGAGTAAAGGTACTTTTGTACTCTTATCATTATAGGTTGCTATAGCCCAGGGGTAAACCATTTCCTGAGATTGTTTCCCCTTATCTTCTACAGTTACGCTTACAGGTGTTAGTCCCCTTTCATAAAATTCACGCATTACCTCATTTCTGTTGTCTTCATCTTCAAGCGGGTTTACAAACTGGAATATTATATTGGAGTTATAAGAACGGAATTCTTCCAATAGCTGACGTGTTTCGTCCTGCAGCCTTTTAAACTCACCGGGAAATTGCCCGTCTAAAAAAACGTCCACATAAAGAGGTTCCTGTACTTCATCTATTATATTTAATGTAGCTTCAGATAATGTGTAGCGTTTATCATGCGTAAGGTCAAAGCGCTTGTATATGTAGCTTCCTGCTACGTTTAGCACCACTATAGTAATAATGGTAATAATAAGCTGCCTTATATTTTTTTGTTTAGATGCTTGCATTACCCTTTAAGTGTTTGAAGTTTATAAACGGTTAATGATAAAAATAAAGCTGCAATACTTACAAAATAGATAATATCCCTTGTGTCAAGCACGCCCCGGCTGATACTTTTAAAATGGTAGTCCATACCAAATGATGCCACTAAACTGCTGAATTCTCCTGCGTACTGTGATATGCCTTCAAAACCATAGTAAAATAAAAAGCATACAAAAACAGATAGTATAAACGCAACAATCTGGTTATCTGAAAGGGTAGAGGTAAAAATACCGATTGCCGTATAGCCTGCAATAAGGAACAGCAAACCAAAATAAGAACCCAAAGTGCTGCCCATATCAATATTCCCTTCGGAATAGCCTAATGATGATACGGTTAGTACATATACTATAGTAGGTATAATGGCTATTATTATTAAAATGAGTGCACCAAAAAATTTACCATTAACAATTTCCCAAACACTTAACGGCTTTGTAAACAGCAGCTCTATAGTACCCTGCTTTTTTTCATCAGAAAAGCTGCGCATAGTAACGGCGGGGATGAGGAATATTAAAATCCAGGGGGCAAGAGTAAAAAACGGGCTAAGGTCGGCAAAGCCACTGTTAAGGATGTTAAATTCACCTTCAAACACCCAAAGGAATAACCCGTTGAGCAAAAGGAAAACAGCAATAACCAAATACCCTATAGGTGAGCCAAAAAAGGATTTGATTTCTCTTAATAATAAGGCTTTCATTAAAAATATATATTTAAAGTGCTATTCTATAGTTACCAGTTTATCTACACTCCAGGCTTCGGCTTTATGGTTAAAAAACTGTTTTGTATAAGCCCATACTCCTTTAAAAAGTTCAGACTGCCTGTAGTTTTCCAAATCCTGTTCTGTTTCCCAATAGCTATAGGTGAAAAATATTTCAGGGTTGTTTTTATCCCTGTACAGTTCTAAAAAACGGTTTCCGGGAAAATTCCTGATATTGTGCTTTACTTCATTAAAATTATCAAGAAAGGCATCAATTTTATCTTCCTGAAAACTCATTTTTACTATCCTTACAAACATACAGTTTTTTAAATTATTATAATTATATCATGTTAATTGTTAGTCGTAGCACTCCATCATGAGCAGGTCGCCCGCTTCATGGGTAATAGTTACCATGCCGTCCTGTAATGCTTCATTACTGCTCCCGGTACGGTAGCCTATAGTAAGCTCATCACTGTTAAGCGGATATTTAAGGTTTTTAGAGCTGATGCCCTTTACTTTTCCTATTGGTATTAGTGATAGTGGCGTTGCAGCAGGATACCATTTTTCAAACACTTGTGGCAAAAGGAATATTTTAGAGTTATCGTCTAAAATCACAATTTTTAGTAAATCCCTGTAGCGTACAATATTGGTTATATTGGTAATAGTATGGTCAGCACGCCTGCCTGTTGCCCATATTACATTTACAGCAGGTATTTTTCGGCTTATAAGATAATCAAACGCTTTATCAAGGTCGGTTTTATCCTGGTCGGGTGTATGCACTATTTCTAAGGGGTATTGCATATCAAGATATTGCTCAGGATTAAAACCCCTGTCAAAATCTCCAAGTAAAACATCAACCTTAATACCAAGGTTAATAACCCGCTCTATGGCACTGTCCAGTACTATAACCAGTGGCGACCACTCCAGTAACTGCCCCAGCAACTCTTTGCTGCATTCGGCTCCGTTAGCTATAATAAGTGCAGGTTCCTGGTCGTCGCGAACTATGTGATGGGATGACATGGCTTATACAGTTTCTGCCACAAAAGTAAATAAATATATTATTGTACAGTATATTGCAGGGCAGATACTTCAGAAAGCCTGAAATACCCTAAAGCATAATTTTCGCTGTCAGTCTGGTTTATAAGATTACCGCGCACTGTAGCCGGAACCGACTGGAAAGGCCCTGCACCACTGCCTCGGGATATTGTTATAAGCAACTGCATATAGCTGTAGTATCTTTGTGAGATGCCATATAATTTAATATCCAGTATATCGCCAGGCTCTAAATCTTCATCACTGAAAATACCGAACATTTGGTTGCCCTGAAACAGCCTGTCTTCAGATACATTATAATCCGGGAAGGGTAAAAAGCCGACATCAAAACGGGTCATATAAAAATTATCTTCAAGTGGGTTATCCTGATAAAAAAAGCGCACCTCTATATTATTGCCTAAAAAACCTCCTTCGTTATTTTGTTGTACAGAACTGATTTCGGGTACAGCATATAAGGTTTCAACCGCTGTATATGTCTGGTTATCATAAATAA
>JBQGDD010000372.1:0-1662 GCA_052038845.1 Dyadobacter sp.
TTAATATCATCAACCTTAAGTTTTTCAAGCATTTTTTTACGGCTGGTTGCCTGTTTAGATTTTGCAACGTTAGCACTAAAACGCATAATAAACTCCTGTAACTCTTTTTTCTTCTCGTCAGCCTTTTTGTTTTGCTGTGCCCTTTGTTTAGCAGCAAGCTGGCTGGACTCATACCAAAATGTGTAGTTACCGGAGTATTGGTTTATCTTACCAAAGTCAATATCTGATATATGTGTACATACGGCATCAAGAAAGTGACGGTCGTGAGATACTACTATTACTGTATTATCATAATTAGCCAGGAAATTTTCAAGCCAGGAAATTGTTTCAAAGTCAAGGTCATTGGTAGGCTCATCCATAATCAGTACATCAGGATTGCCAAATAATGCCTGCGCTAAAAGCACACGTACCTTTAACTTACTGTCAAGGTCTGCCATGTTAGTATAATGGTAGTCTTCACTTATACCAAGGCTGGAAAGTAGAGCCGCAGCATCAGAGTCGGCATTCCAGCCATTCATCTCTTCAAACACAACCTGTAACTCTCCTACCCTTTCAGCATCTTTATCAGAAAAGTCAGGGTTAAGGTATATTTCATCCATTTCCTTTTTAACAGCGTAAAGAGTTTTGTTACCCATCATTACTGTTTCCAGCACAGTATATTCGTCAAACATATTGTGGTTCTGGCTTAGAACCGACATACGTTTACCCGGCTCAAGATGAACATGCCCCGATGTAGGGTCTATTTCTCCTGCAAGGATTTTAAGAAATGTAGATTTTCCGGCACCGTTAGCACCTATAATACCGTAACAGTTACCTTGTGTAAATGATGTATTTACTTCATCAAATAAAATTCTTTTACCAAACTGTACGGACAAATTTGAAACTGATAGCATTCTTTAAAATTTTTGCAAAATTACAAAATTTATTCGGAGTAATGCCAAGCTATTGACTGGTATATAATTCTTTAAATAACTTTACCATAACTAAAATTATTTATGTCTTTATATCATAGTAATAAGTCAAAGCTAAATCGTTATAGTATCTTCAATTTATATACCTTTGGGGCTGGTTTTATAATTATATCTTCAATAAAAAAACTTGTTCATTATGAATGAATGTATTTCTGTTTTCGATATGCTTAAAATAGGTGTAGGCCCTTCAAGTTCTCATACGTTGGGTCCCTGGAGAGGTGCCGAACGATTTTTAGAAGAACTTAAGGAAGAAGGTATATTTCATAATGTAACCCGAGTTAAAATAGATTTATACGGTTCGCTGTCACTAACAGGAAAAGGCCATGCTACAGATTTGGCTGTAATGCTTGGTCTTAGCGGTGCTGACCCTGAATATATACCTGTTGAAGACATAGACGCTATCATTGAAAACATTAAGCTGAAAGGCGAATTGGTTTTAGGTAATGAACAGACTATTGTTTTTAATATGGCTTCTGACATTATATTCAACAGGGAATTTCTTCCTTTTCACGCCAATGGATTTATTTTTACTGCCTATACGCCTGATGGCGAATATGAATCTGCTATGTATTCTATAGGTGGTGGTTTTGTTGTAAAAGAAGACAGAACGCTTGCAAAGGAAAAAGAAATAATAAAATGTGCTTTCCCCTTCCCTACTGATAAAGCAGACGATTTATTGAAATATACACAA
>JBQGDD010000373.1:0-2831 GCA_052038845.1 Dyadobacter sp.
CATGATATAAAAGAGCTTCTCTTCTCTTGCTGTAATGATTCATTTATTAACCTTTTTTAAGAAACTTACAAAGGTAACGGTATCATTGAAACTAAGAAATTTTTAACGGTTTTGTTTTATGGCGAAAAGCGTAATTTCAGCTTTGGGTAAAAAGCGGTTTTTTATTAAATTAAAAACTGAATAAATATTCAATTTTCATTTAAGGAAGTCAATATTTCTTTTAAGTCCTTCAAATTTTGTACGCTTAACAGCCGAGTTTTTAAATACAGCCCTAAAAGTCTCTTCTGTAATTTCTTCCCAGTCTTTTTTTGTCATAGAAAGCAAATCAGAGTGTGGGTTAAAAAGTGGTTCCCTGTGCGATTTCGAAAAGCGGTTCCAGGGGCATACATCCTGGCATACATCACAGCCAAAAGCCCAGTCGTTAAATTTGCCCTTCATTTCATTGGGCAGGTTGTCCTTTAGCTCTATAGTAAAATATGATATGCATTTGCTGCCGTCAACTACATAGGGTTCGACTATTGCCTGCGTTGGGCAGGCATCAATACAGGCGGTACAGGTTCCGCAATGATCTGTAGTCACAGTATCATATTCCAAATCAAGGTCAACAATTAGCTCTGCAATAAAAAAGAAAGAACCTGTCTGTTTGCTTAACAGGTTTGCATTTTTACCTATCCAGCCCAAACCGCTTTTAGCCGCCCATGCTTTATCCAGCACCGGAGCAGAATCTACAAAAGCACGCCCGCTTACTTCGCCAATGTTTTCCTGTATGGAATATAACAACTCCTTAAGTTTATGCTTAATTACAAAATGATAGTCCTGCCCGTAAGCATATTTTGATATCTTGTAGCTATCATCTGTCTGAGTCTCCTCGGGATAATAATTCAGCAACAGCGAAATCACACTTTTAGCATCATCTACAAGGAGGATGGGATTCAGCCGTTTATCAAAATGATTTTCCATATACTGCATTTGCCCGTGCTTGTTATCCTTAAGCCATTTTTCCAAGCGGGGTGCTTCTTCCTCTAAAAAACCGGCTTTAGATATACCACAAGACAAAAAGCCGAGGCGTTTGGCTTCGGCTTTTATAAATGCTGTATATTTTTCTTTATTATTTATCATTCAGTAATCCTGCACATAGTCTAAAATAACCCTCCCTGAATATTGGCTTTTATTTTGCCAAGGTGTTTATAGGCTTTCTCAGTCACTTCTCTGCCTCTTGGCGTTCTCATTATAAAACCTTCCTGAATTAAAAAGGGTTCATATACTTCTTCAATCGTCTCACCACTTTCAGATACCGCTGTTGCAAGGGTAGATAACCCTACAGGTCCACCCTTGAATTTATCAATTATGGTTGTGAGTATTTTGTTATCCATCTCATCCAGCCCGTGTGCATCTACGTGAAGCGCCTTAAGCGAATACTTGGCGATCTCAATATCAATCTTACCGTTACCCTTTATCTGGGCAAAATCTCGAACCCTGCGTAAAAGCGCGTTTGCTATACGTGGCGTACCACGGCTGCGCCCTGCAATCTCGATAGCTGCCTCCATAGTTATGGGCATATTTAAAATAGCCGAACTACGCTGCACAATAGTTGTCAGTAACTCGGTTGTATAATACTGCAGCCTACTGGCAATGCCAAAGCGAGCGCGCATGGGTGCTGTAAGCAAGCCCGAACGGGTAGTTGCACCCACAAGCGTAAACGGGTTAAGCCCTATTTGTACTGAGCGGGCATTAGGTCCCGACTCAATCATTATATCAATTTTAAAATCCTCCATTGCAGAGTAAAGATACTCCTCTACTATGGGGCTAAGGCGGTGTATTTCATCTATAAACAGGATATCCCTGTCATCAAGGTTTGTAAGTAATCCTGCAAGGTCACCGGGTTTATCAAGCACCGGGCCTGATGTTATTTTAATACCTACACCAAGTTCATTAGCCAGTATATTTGCCAGAGTGGTTTTTCCAAGTCCCGGAGGGCCATGAAAAAGGGTATGGTCTAAAGCTTCTTCCCGCAGGTTAGCTGCCTGAACAAATATCTTAAGATTTTCGAGAACCTGATCCTGTCCGGTAAAATCATCAAAAGATAATGGACGTAACTTTTTTTCCAGATCTGTTTCTTCCGGATTATAATTATTTTTGGTAGGATCTAAATTCTCGTTCATGGAACAAAGATAACTGAAATTACTCAAAAATTACATTTGGTAACCATCAGACAGTACATCATTCCATTCAGGATTTTTATCAATATAATCTGCTACATAAGAACAGGAAGGCACCACCGTAAGGCTATTATCCCTGCTGTACTGCAATGCAGCCTTTACAAGTTTTGAAGCAGCACCAGTACCTCTTAATTCTGTTGGAGCTTCTGTATGCGTCATAAAAATCTTTTCTCCCTCAAGAAGGTATTCCAAAAAAGCAACATGGCCGGAAACATGAAGTTCAAACTGCTTTTCTGCTTCATTTACTTTAAATTCTTCTTTTGACATAGTAATAATAGTTGATTGTTGCAGCAAATTACAAAATAGCAATACAACTTCATCAAACAATAACAGAAGATTGGCATAAAAAAACCTCCCGGTACAGGAGGTTTAATTTATATTAATGGTGCAATTGTTTTTCACCTTCTTTTAAAGGTACTGTTTGCGGCACAAAGTCTTCGTCATGACCCGGCTTACTGTAGTCATAAGGCCATCTGTACACTTCAGGTATTTCACCTGGCCAGTTACCATGAATATGCTCTACAGGTGCAGTCCACTCAAGAGTATTAGATTTCCATGGGTTCATAGGTGCTTTCTTACCTCTGAAGATGCTGTAGAAGAAGTTCCAAAGGA
>JBQGDD010000374.1:0-8413 GCA_052038845.1 Dyadobacter sp.
GCACAATTTTTTCCGGTGCAGTATAATACAGGTTCAGGAAGTTTTTTATACTGCCTTTCATGTTTACTGTACTCTTTTTGCCTTTCAGTTTTATACTGCTGATGGTAAGATTATCTTTAGTGAAATTAAGGTTAACCGAAACATCGTTAAAAGCAAGGTTTCTTGGTATGTAGTTTACATTGGCATTATTAATGGTAATTACACCTTCAACCAACGGTTTGGCAAGCTGAAAGTTTTCGATATCTGCTTTATAATTCAATTTTACAGAAGCTTTCCCTTTGCTGAATTTCATAAGGTCATCATCTATAAAATTTCCAAGTTTTTCTATTCTGAAATCAGATGTAAAATCGCCATAAGCTATAGGTTTTTCAAGGTTCAGTATAGAGGCTTTTTCCATTTTAAAAGGTATCTCTGAGTAACTGCCTTCAAAACCTGATAATGCTATTATGGAGTTTGCATCGTTAATCCCTTTTTCAGCTTCGTGGCGGTTGGTAAAAATTCCTGTAAAATTGCAGTTGTCAACTATTCCACCGGGGGTGTCAAGTATATTATCCTTTATTATAGCCTTCACTTCTATAAGGGGGTCGCCTTTTTCATTAAGGTCGCCACTAATATCGCAGCTGACTTCAAACGGTTTTTTAATATCGAACATTACCAGTTTTTCGGTAATATTTGGGGAAAGCAGGTTAGCTGCATTAAGCCACAAAATAGCTTTATTTTTAATGTTAATTTCAAAACCCGACTTATTCCCGGTTTCAAACATTGCAGCTATGGTAAATACCTCGCCGCCAATTGTAAGTTCATTTTCCTCAAAAATGATTGTATTTTTATCTGCGTTGTAGGCAATATCAAGCCTGCCGTCAATTTTTTTATCTTTTATAAAACTCCCTTTTCGGGTGCTGAAAGCCATGCTTTCGGCAAAAGTTTCCAGTTTTATATGGGCTTCCCAGCCATTGTCCGGGTAATTTAAGGTTGTAGTAAGATTGTTTACGTTAAAACAAAACAGCTTGCCCATTTTTAAGTTTTGGGCAGTTAGTTTTACATTTTCTAATGACAGTTTCTTTAATTCAGGAAATGATCCGCTTTCTTTGCTAGTGTTTGCAGCATCACCTGATTTCTTTTTAAAAACCGATGTATTGCTATAGCCATCCTCATCAGTAAAAATATCTGCAACAGCATTTTTTACAGTCACTTTTTTTATTTCTATTGTGCCGTATATAAGGGCAAGCGTGTTAACCGCAACATCAGTTTCTTTAGCATTTAGTAAAGTGCGTTTGTGGGTGCTGTAAAGCGTATCGCGCAGTATAACATTTTCCAGCCGCAGTGAAACCTGTGGGAAACCGCTAAGCAGGGTGGTTTCCATATTGCCTATTTGCAGTGTACCGTTAAGCCCGTTGTTAAGCTCTTCGGTAACCATTGCCAAAACCTCTTTTTTATGAGTATTTATGTACCATGCAAGGGCAATGTAGCCTAATACAATAATAGCAGCAAGTACAGCAATTCCCTTAGCTATTATGCGCAGCATTAATGTAAACCGGTTTTTTGGTTTATCTGTTTCAGCAGTGTATTTCTCTTCCATAAGCCATCGCTGCCGCCTATACGTTGGCATACAGTGTACTAATTTACACAACAACATCTTGTAAATGAGTTTAATGTTTGTTAAATTACATCATGTTACAACTATTGCTTATAATTTAAACACTAATGCTTATTACGTTTTATGAATTAACTAAATTCGTAATTTCGCCTCGTTTTTATAATAACCTTACTCTCTATTATGCTTCGGAAAATAGTACGTTTCATTTTTAAAGCCTTTTTGTGGTTTATTGTATTATCGGTGTTTTCGGTATTGCTTTTCCGGTTTGTGCCGATACCCTTTACACCCCTGATGCTCTCTCGGGCACTGGAGCAGAAAGAAAAGGGGCAGGAAATGGAGTCCAGCCACCATTGGGTTGCTATAGATAAAATATCTCCCGAACTGCAAAAAGCGGTTATAGCCAGTGAAGATGATACTTTTTTAACGCATCATGGGTTTAATTTTGAAGCCATGAAAAAGGCTTATGAAGGCAACAAGAAAGGTAAAAAGATAAAAGGCGGGAGTACCATATCCCAGCAAACGGCAAAAAATGTTTTTTTATGGCAGGGCAGGAGTTACCTGCGCAAAGGGCTTGAGGCTTACTTTACGGTGCTCATTGAACTGCTTTGGAGTAAGGAACGTATTATGGAAGTGTACTTAAACAGTATAGAAATGGGAGATGGTATTTATGGCGCACAGGCTGCCGCAAAATACTGGTATGGAAAAGAGGCTAAAGACCTAACCCGTTATGAAGCCGCAGGGATAGCGGCAATACTACCTAACCCGCTAAAATTTAAAGCTAAAAATTCATCAGGGTATATTGAAAGGCGAAAAGGCAGGATAGTAAAGCTTATGCGCTATGTAGATTTAGATTATAAATGATTAAGCAGGCTGTAATAATGAGCCTGTTATTTGTAGGGTGCAGTTATGCACAAAAACCTGCTGAAATAGGGTTTGTAACAGAAAATGATCTTTATACCTCTCCTGTAAACGATCAGTATTATACCAATGGCTTTGAGATTTTTTATCGTTACCTTGGCAACACTCAAAATGAGAAAATAGCCAAAAAAATAACCGGATTTAAGATAGGGCAGCATATTTATAACCCTCAGTCAGCGGCAGCGGGGGAGATACAATACCATGACAGGCCCTTTGCGGGCTATCTTTTTGCAGAGGCAGGCATCAGCACATTCTATAAAAACGAGAATGTTTTTAAAGTAGCATTTCAGGTTGGTGTTGTTGGTCCTGAATCTCAGGCGCAGCAGGTTCAGGAAGGGCTGCATACTATTTTTGGCTACCATACGGTAAAAGGATGGGAATACCAGATTACTACAATACCTGCCGTACAGGGCAGTATATTTTATTCCCATAAAATACTGAAAGAAACTCTTGGCAATAAAGCAGATTTAAATCTACAGGGAGAAGTACATACAGGTACTGTATGGACAGGGGCTTCTGTAGGGGTTATGGCAAGGATAAGCCTTAAGGGGTTACTGTTACCTATGTATGATTCTAACCTGCATAATGCCGCGCTCAGTCATAATAAGGATGCTTATAAAGAGCAGCGGGAACTATACCTCTATGTATCTCCCAAACTTAATTATCAGGTATATGACGGTACTATACAGGGCAGTTTATTTAATGATTACAGCCCGGTTACTTTTCCGATTATTCCATTTCGCTTTAATGCCGAAGCAGGTGTAAAATTCCGCTATAATAACTGGAGTCTGTATTATTCTTTTAACTACCGGGGTAAAGAGTTGTCTAACAATGTAATCAGTGGCTATTATTACGGCTCTGTAGGCATAGGTTACCTTTTGTAATAACAGCCACTGATGTAATATTTTAATACTTATTTAGCGGGTGCGGCATTCATACTGTAAAGCGTGAAAGCCTGCACGTCAGAGTATTCAGCAATTGTTTGTGCTGTAGATTTTCCTGCACCATGCCCCGCCTTTACACCTATGCGTATAAGCACAGGGTTATTGCCCGACTGATGTTCCTGCAATGTAGCGGCAAACTTAAAACTGTGAGCGGGTACCACCCTGTCATCATGGTCGCCTGTGGTAACCATTGTTGCAGGATACTGAACGCCCTTCTTAATATTGTGTACCGGGGAATATTTTTTCAGGTAATCAAACATCTCTTTGCTGTCTTCCGCAGTACCGTAGTCATAAGCCCATCCCGCACCTGCGGTAAAAGTATGGTAGCGAAGCATATCCAGTACCCCTACTGATGGAAGGGCAACTTTAACCAGGTCGGGGCGCTGTGTCATTACAGCCCCTACAAGCAGCCCCCCATTTGAACCACCGCTTATAGCCAGATAATCAGATGAGGTGTATTTGTTATCAATTAAATATTTTGCTGCGGCTATAAAATCATCAAATACATTCTGCTTTTGCATTTTTGTACCTGCATTATGCCATTTTTTTCCATACTCACCGCCGCCCCTAAGGTTTGGCACGGCATATATACCGCCATTTTCCATCCATACTGCATTAGTAATACTGAAAGCAGGGGTAAGGCTGATATTAAAACCACCGTAGCCATACAGTATGGTTGGGTTTTTACCATTAAGCGCTATACCCTTTTTATGGGTAATTATCATAGGTATTTTAGTACCGTCTTTAGAGGTATAGAATACCTGTTTTGAAACATAGTTTTCACTGTTAAAATCTACATCAGGCTTTCTGTATAATTCCGACTTTCCGTTCTTTGGGTCAAAAGAGTATATTGACCCCGGCGTAATGTAATTGGTAAAGGAGTAATAAAGCGTTTTCTGGTCTTTTTTACCGCCAAAGCCGCCTGCACTGCCTATTCCCGGTAATGCTATTTCCCTAATCAGTTTTCCGTTATAATCATATTGCTTAATAACCGAAACAGCATCTTTCATATAGTTGGCAAAAAGGTAACCACCACCTGTAGATGGGTTTAACACATTTTCAGTTTCAGGGATAAGGTCTTTCCAGTTCTGTTGTTGTGGTTTTGCTGCATCTACTGTAACTATCCTGTTATTAGGGGCGTTATAATTTGTTGAAATGAAAAGTTTACTGCCTTCGTTTTCAATAACATTGCTGTCACTGTCAAAATTATCAACTACAGTAATAATTTTTGACTTTGCATAAGTAAGGTCTTTTATATAAAGCTCATTACCCGATGTTGAATTTGCCGCCGATATGATTAAGTATTTTTGGTCTTCGGTTACATAGCCGCCTACATACCTTCTTTTTATGTTATCGCCAAAAATTAATACATCATCACTTTGCGGTGTGCCCAGCTTGTGGTAGTACAGCTTGTGCTGATCGGTCTTAGCAGAAAGTTCACTGCCTTCCGGTTTGTCATAGCTGGAATAGTAAAAACCTTCATTCCCTTTCCACGAAATGCCGCTAAACTTCACATCCTTTATAGTCTCTCCAACTATTTTTTTAGTCTTAGTGTCTATAACAAAAACCTTGCGCCAGTCACTGCCGCCTTCGGATATTGAATAGGCTGCTAAATCTCCTTTTTTTGTAAAGCTGACACCACCCAAAGAGGTAGTGCCGTCATTAGAAAACGTGTTAGGGTCAAGAAAAACTTCCTCATTACCGTTTTTATCTTTGCGGTAAAGCACCGACTGGTTTTGGAGTCCGTTATTTTTATAATAGTACGTATAATTGCCTTCTTTAAAGGGTGCTGAAACTCTTTCGTAGTTCCAAAGCTGCTCCATCCTGTTTTTTATGGCTTCCCTAAAAGGTATCTGTTCTAAGTAGCCAAAAGTAACATCGTTTTGCGCCTTTACCCATGCGGCTGTTTCTTCAGATCTGTCGTCTTCCAGCCATCGGTAAGGGTCAGGTACATTAGTGCCAAAATAATTATCTGTATTATCTGCTTTCCTTGTTTTAGGATATTTTATATCCTCTATGTTGTGCTGCATTTGTGCATTCATGGTAAGGCTGCAAGCTACAGCCATAGTTATCATTGTTTTTTTCATCGTCATTCATTATTGTACAAAAATAAACAATAGATTTTAAATCAAATATTTAGTTATATAATAAAGCCGGAATCTACATCCCGGCTTTAAAAACTATTTATTTCAGATTTTAATGATTGTGTTCACCAATAACAATTTCAACAAAAACCTGGCTTTGGTTACCTGCCCTGTCAGTGCAGAAAACACCTAAATGATAGTGTCCTTCTTTAATAGGCTCGCCATTAATCGTAACAGGTATATCAATATGTGTATGTACATTCTGATTTCTCAGGCCTGCCTCAAACTGGTTGGTAATCTCATAAGCCCATGCAACATCGTGATCATCATGAGCAGAACGGTGGCTATGTCCGTCAGAAGCATCGTGTATTTCTATTTTATAGGAACCAAGCTCAACATTATCAGAAAAGTCAGCATCAAAATGTATTTCCTCACCCGGTAAAAATTCCTGGTGGTCGGTTGGTTCGTTTAATACAATTACCGGTCTTGTTGTATCAACATTGTTATCATCATCGTCGCTGCATGAAGTAAAAAACAGTACAGTTAAAGAAAGGACGTAAACTAAATTTATTTTTTTCATTATAATGGTTTTATTATAGTAATTATTTTTAATGTTATGTAATATAGTAAAGTGTGTGTATGAGCACGAGTATTTTTAATTTTTCGGCGGGCCCCTTAGCCTGTACACTGCTATATGTTCTTTAAACAGTAAAGAAATATACTGTGGCATGCATTTAGTAAATGCACACGTAAACAATGTTAGTACAGATGTTATTATAACTGTTGTTACAGCAGGTATTTTAAATATCGAGGTTTCGCAGTTATGCTTATTACTCTTTTTATTCCCTTTTTCCTTAATGTCGTGCTTATGGGAAAAATCATGGTGAAACACAAAATAATGTAGGGCATTATTTACCTGTGGTACTAAAAACAGTACCAGCAAAAATGCGGCTATATGTGTCCTGAAATTACTCATTACTGCCAAAAGGTATTCGTATCATTAACTGGATATTCCTGCCCATTTCGGGTATTTCCAGTGCACGGTAAAAACTGGTGTGGTTATAATATTTAGTATTAAAAATGTTATGTGCGGTAAGGTTTACATCAGCTTTAAAGTTTCCGAAGGACAGCGTGCTGCTAAGCCCGCCGCCAAAAATTATATATCCCGCAGTTATATCCTCTCCCTGAGCTATTCTCTCTTGGCTGCCTGCCATTCTTGAGTTAACAGAGAACAGTACATTTTGTATCTTCTCTGAATTATAAAATTCATAGCCCACTTCGGCAAAGGCATTCATTGGGGGAGAAAACGGCAGCGGGTAGTTGCGTGAAGCATCTTCAGTAATCTGCCTGTTGTATAAATACTCAAACGCTACATTTGTCTGTAGTTTTTCGAAGAATATTTTTGTGATGCTTATTTCCGCGCCTGTAAGCAATGCTTTTGTCTGTTCATACTGATATACCTGCCCTGCGTGCGGCAGTAATGAAAAATTATTAGTAGGGTTAAGAAAGATATAATTCATAAAATAATACAGGTAGGGGCTAAAGCTCACATTCCAGCCTGAACGGGTAAAAGCGGCTTTTGCATCGAATACCAAACCTTTTTCAGGGTCAAGAAACGCATTACCACGCTCATGCCTGAAAGAGCCATGATGGATGCCATTAGAGCTTAATTCAATAGCTGTGGGCAGCCTGAAACTTGTGCCTGTATTTACAGAATATTCCCAGTTGTCATTAGGGCGGTAATAAGCACCAAGCATTACATTAAAACTGCTGAAATCTTTATCCAACCCTGCACTTCGCTGTGCATAATCTGTAGCTACCGTTTCAGATGAGCCTCGCCCTATTAAATATTCATACAGTATAGGGTCGTAAAAACGGCTGATATTCATATTGGCATAATCCAGCCTTGCCCCGGCATTAAAAGTCCATACGTTATTAGGCTCATAATCATACAGCCCATACACGCTATACGCATTTCGGGTATATTCCGGCAGTAAAAAGCTGAAACCTGAAATGGTATTGTCCTGCCCCTGGTACTGTAGCCCTGCTGATGCCTTATGCTTACCTGAAAAACGGTGGCTGTATTTTAGCTGTGCATCCCATGTGGTAAGGTTAAAATCAAGTTCAAGGTCAGGGTTGGTTTCAGGCGGTTGTTGCCCGCCATAATGAGTGTGGAATTCACTCCATTCCTGCCTGTTATTGTTTTGGTAGCCTGCAATAAAGGTTAAGTCGCCATTGTTAAACAGCCATTTACTGGTGCTGTTTACTTTGTAATGCTGTGTCCTTTGGTAAGGGTAGTCAATATTACGGCTGTTGCCATCATCTTCAACCCTCGAAATAGAAGGAATACCATGCGACCCCGGGAAGAATCCTGTTTTGTTATAAAGACTGCTCACACTTAGTGCCGATTCAAATCTGTCATCGGCATAGCCTACCTGTGCACTAAGGCTGTTTTCTTTACCTGCGGTGTTTTTAAGCCTGCCGTTGTGTACAGGCATCCTTACAGTTAAGTAATTGATTTCATTGGTGGGGACGTTGTAATCACCAAAGTCTGAAGCGGTGGCTTTCAGTTTGTAGAAAAACCTTTCAGCCCGCTGTTTTACATCTACAGATGCCGCAACAGTATTGTTAACCGAACGACCAAACAGTACGCCTTGCCCGCTAAAGGAGTTTTTTTGCGGTACGGCATCATTCTTTATTCTTATGATGCCCGCAATGGCATCACTGCCATATTCTATAGTTCCTGCACCTTTTATTACCTCCAGTTTTTCTACCTGTAGGGCATCAATTTCAAGACCGTGGTCGGCGCCCCATTGCTGTCCTTCGTGCTTAAGTCCGTTTTCTGTCACGGCAACCCTGTTAAGCCCAAG
>JBQGDD010000375.1:0-9587 GCA_052038845.1 Dyadobacter sp.
GTGAACTGTTTTCGATGTCTATTACCGTTGCGGTGTTTTGGTAATTCATCTCTTCCGGATTTTCTAACGGAACGGAGTTACTGCCTCTGCGCATAAATACAGTTCCGTATGGAATAATATGCACAGGTTTTTTAAACGATGATATACGGTTATTAGGGCGTATGGTAACCAGCCCCACTACCTTATCTTTAGGCAGGTTGGGGAAAGGTACATTTTCATACTGTATGCGCGGCGGATTGTCCAGATAGGCATTTACCAGGTTCTGTATGCGGCTGTCATCATAAAAATCTGTACCTACAATTTCATTATCCTTGTCCTCAACCCCAACTACGATGTAAGAGTTGTTAGAAGGGTTAGAGTTAGATAACGCACAAATATGCTTAACAAACTTGCCTTTACCCTCTTTGGTATGAAGGTTAAGCTGACGCTTTTTGTCATAAAAACTGCTCTCATCATTGTGAGCAAGCAAGTTTTTTATGAGTAGGCGTTTGTTAATCATAGTCGGGTTGCGGGTTTAAACTTTCCTGTTAACAATGGTTGCGCTTGCCTGTGCGGTTGGCAGTACGGTCAGGTCGGCTATGTTAACGTGATAGGGTCTTGTTACAACAAATGTAATTATATCGGCAATGTCTTCTGCTTTAAGCGGTTCATAGCCTTTATATACATTGGCGGCACGTTCAGTATCGCCTTTAAAACGCACTTCGCTAAACTCGGTAGCTACAAGCCCGGGGTTAATTGCCCCTACACGTATTCCATACTGGTTTAAGTCCATTCGCATACCTTGGTTTATAGCATCTACAGCGTGTTTGGTGGCACAATATACATTGCCGTTACTGTACACCTCTTTACCTGCAATAGAGCCAATGTTTATAATATGCCCATGCCTGCGCTGCACCATACTGGGTATTATTTCTTTAGATACGTATAGCAGCCCTTTAAGGTTGATGTCTATCATGGCATCCCAGTCATCAACATCACCGTTTTCTATAGGGTCTAAGCCATGCGCATTACCGGCATTGTTTACTAATATATCTATATTCTTTAACTCATCGGGTATCGATTGTATTGCCTCGGCTACTGCTTGTTTATCACGTACATCAAAATTAAGCGTGTGCACTTTGGTTAATGGCGAAAACTCATCCTGCAATTCTGCGAGGCGGTCTTCGCGCCTGCCACACAGTATAAGCCTGAAATGGTTTTTTGCAAAATAAACTGCGGTTGCCCTGCCTATGCCACTGGTAGCCCCCGTTATTAATGCTGTTTTCATTTTTAGTTACAATTTAAAAATTTAATGATTGAAAGATTTAATCCCCCTTTGGGGGTTAGGGGGCTACTCTATTAAGGCACTTTCTCCCCCATACTCTCTGTCCATATAGCAAACCAGTCTTCCAGCTCAAGTTCTACACTGGCAGCTCTCATCTGGTTTTTAAGCCTTTCCGGGTTGGTAGAACCTGTAACCGGAACAATTCCTGCCGGGTGGCGCAATATCCAGGAGAGTAAAATAACATCGGCATTAACCTCATACTTTATTACCATATCCAATAGCAGTTGCTTCAGGCGGTCGGTTTGCGGTGTTTCTGTTTTATACACACAGCCTATCGGGCTCCATGCCAGTGGTTTTATATTGTTAAGGTGCATATAATCGAGCGTACCGTCAAGCATTGGCTGGTAGCACGTAGCCGAAAACTCAATCTGGTTGCAAACTACTTCGGTACGGCTTTTTATAAGCTCGGTTTGGGTGTTGGTAAAGTTAGACACCCCAAAATCCTTTATCTTACCTTCAGCTTTCAGTTTTTCAACAGCTTCGGCTATTTCATCGGGCTGCATTAAGGGACTGGGGCGGTGCAGCAGCAGTATATCAAGATAATCCGTCTGCAGCAGCTTTAACGATGCCTCTGCCGATGTAATAATATACTCTTTAGAATAATCGTAGTGCTTTATTTTGTTAGGGCGGTTTCCGGTTATATGCTGAATCCCGCATTTAGAGATAAGCTGTATCTGTTCCCGGCTGATGCCGCTTTGGGCATAGGCTTTGCCAAATTCTCCCTCTGTGGTATAGCCGCCATAAATATCGGCATGGTCAAAAGTGGTAATACCTGCCTCAAGGCACTGATGCATTAATTCTGCCATTTCGGCAGTATTTAAATTCCTGTTCCAGGCACCCCAGTTCATGGTTCCGGCAATAAGGGGCGATAGTTTACTGTTCATATATATTTTAATAAGATTTTGGTGTATAAAAATAAGGTTTTATATACTTTAAGCGTTATACAGCCGTTTTATTAGCTGCAATACACAAAATTATACGTACCGGATTAAGGTTTTAAATTTAGAAAACTAAATGCAAAACCCTTGAAATGTAAAGTGTTTGGTGTGATATTTAACACTACATTAACATTTTGATAAGAATTTCGGCAACGAATTTGCAATATGAAAAAAGCTTATTAAATTCACAGTCCAAAATACGTTAATACTATGGAACAAAATACTGCCGCTTTAGACATAAGGGCGATAAACGAAAAAATAGAAAGGGAAAGTGCCTTTGTTGACCTCCTGGTAATGGAAATGAACAAGGTTATTGTAGGGCAAAAATACATGATAGAACGCCTTTTAATAGGGCTTCTCGGTCAGGGGCACATACTCCTTGAGGGTGTACCCGGGCTTGCAAAAACCCTTGCTATCAACACGCTTTCGCAGGCAGTACATGGTAGTTTCAGCCGTATCCAGTTCACGCCAGATTTGCTTCCGGCAGATGTTGTGGGTACTATGATATACAACATTAAACAAAATGAATTTACTATAAAAAAGGGTCCTATCTTCGCAAACTTCGTTCTTGCCGATGAGATTAACAGGGCTCCTGCCAAGGTGCAGAGTGCGCTGCTGGAAGCCATGCAGGAAAAGCAGGTAACCATAGGCGAGGAAACCTTTAAGCTGCAAAAGCCGTTTTTAGTTATGGCAACCATGAACCCTGTAGAGCAGGAGGGTACTTATCCACTGCCCGAAGCGCAGGTTGACCGTTTTATGCTAAAGGCGGTTATAGACTATCCTAAAATGGAAGATGAGCGTATGGTAGTACGCCAAAACCTTAAAGGTGCTTTTGAAAAGGTAAACCAGGTAGTAAGTACCGACCAGATACTGCGTGCGCAGGAAGCCGTGCGTGAAGTGTACATGGACGAAAAAATAGAAAAATATATACTCGACCTTATTTTTGCCACCCGCTACCCGGAGCAGTATAAGCTGGAGAGCCTTAAGCCGCTTATCAGTTTTGGTTCTTCGCCAAGGGGTAGTATCAACCTTGCCAATGCGGCAAAATGCTATGCCTTTATTAAGCGCAGGGGCTATGTAATACCAGAAGATGTTAGGGCGGTAGTTCATGATGTACTGCGCCACAGGATAGGTGTTACCTATGAAGCCGAGGCCGAAAACATAACCTCTATGGATATTATTAATAAAATAGTAAACCAGGTTGAGGTGCCATAACAGGCAGTCGTAAAGTTACTCGTCATAAAGTCGAATGTCCTTTCGCATCTTTATGACTTTAAGACCTTAGACTTTAAGACTTAAAAAATGGATACAAAAGAGATATTAAAAAAGGTTCGTAAAATAGAGATTAAAACCCGGAGGCTTAGTGACCATATCTTCTCGGGGGAATATCACACGTCTTTTAAAGGACGGGGTATGACGTTTAGCGAGGTGCGCCAGTACCAGTTTGGCGATGACGTTCGGGCTATAGACTGGAATGTTACTGCCCGCAGCAACGAACCCCACATAAAGGTTTTTGAGGAAGAGCGGGAGCTTACCATGATGCTTATGGCAGATGTGAGCGGCTCTGAAAGTTTTGGATCTAAAAACGGCTTTAAAAGAGATATTGTAACCGAGATTGCCGCAACAATGGCATTTTCGGCAACACAAAATAACGATAAGATAGGGCTTATACTGTTCTCTGACCAGATTGAGCTTTATATTCCGCCTAAAAAAGGAAAATCGCACGTACTGCGCATTATCCGGGAGCTGATAGAGTTTCAGCCCAAGAGCCATAAAACAGATCTTTCGCAGGCATTGCGTTTTCTTTCGGGTGTACTTAAAAAGAAAGCTATTGTTTTCCTTATTTCCGATTTTATTACCGATGGCTATGAGCATACGCTGAAAATAGCCGCCAAAAGGCACGATATAACAGGAGTAAGGGTTTACGATGTACGGGAGGAAGAAATGCCCAACATTGGTATGGTTAACATGACTGATGCCGAAACCGGGGAAACCTTAGTAGTAAATACAGGCTCTAAAGCGGTGCGGATGCAGTATGGGCAATACTATAAAGACAAGGTAAAGTATTTTACCGAAACCTTTAGCCGATGCGGTGCGGGAGCGTTAAGCACAAGGGTAGATGAATCCTATGTTACTAAACTGCTGGGATATTTTAAATCCCGATAAGGGTTGGTTGATAATTTATAATGTAAAATGGGCAAATTAAAATTCTATATACTTTTTTTACTCTTTACGGCAGCTACAGCATTTGGGCAGCAGCAAAAGGTGGAAACCAGTATCGATTCCACTAAAATAAGGATTGGTTCGCAGTTTCACCTTACCCTTAAAACTACGGTAGATACCAATACTTTAGTCAACTTTCCCGAAGGTAAGAACTTTGGGCAGCTTGAGGTACTGGAGTCTTTCCCTATAGATACGGTAAAGAAAGGCGCTATTTATGAGCTGGTTAAAAAATACGGGTTAACGCAGTTCGACTCAGGGCGGTATGTTATACCACGCCTGCCTGTTGTTATTAATGACAGGAACTTTCAGTCAGATTCCCTTATCATAGAGGTTGCCAATATAGAGGTAGATACATTAAAACAAAAACTATACGACATTAAGCCTGTAATGGAGGCAGAAAGCAAAAGCCTTTGGTGGCTTTATGTACTTATAACCCTTTTGGTACTGGGATGTATTGGTTTTGGTATATGGTGGTATCTTAAAAAACGTAAAAAACGACCCGAAGCCGCCCCTGTGGTTTATGCTTCGCCTATAGAAAAAGCTACAACACAGTTAAGGGAGCTTGAAACCAAAGCTCTGTTAGAAAAAGGCGCGGTTAAAGATTATTACAGTGAGCTTACCGACATTGCCCGTATGTATATTGAAGAAGCGATACACATACCTGCAATGGAAAGCACTACGGCAGAACTGATAGATGCCATGCGTATAGCGGTGCGCCGCAAAAAAATGAACCTCAGCCAGGAAACATTTGAACAGCTTGAAAAAGTACTGCGCAATGCCGATATGGTTAAGTTTGCCAAAAGCAGACCAATGGATTTTGAAATTGCTGAAGACCGCAGCCGCATAGAAAAATCTATTGTGATTATAGACCAGAGCATACCCGAAGAAAAGGACGAAGATGAAGAGCATACACTCAAGTGGCTGGAAATGCAGCGCAGGGCAAAAGAGCGCAAACGCAAAAGGATTATTATTGGGGCAAGCATTGCCGGGGTAGTAGTTATATTAATAACGCTTATGCTTACTGTGGGTGTTAGCTATTTAAAAGATAATGTAATAGGACACCCTACAAAAGAGCTTTTGCAGGGCGAGTGGGTTAAAAGCCAGTATGGCAATCCGCCTGTGGTTATAGAAACCCCAAAAGTATTGCACCGTGTTAACCATGAAGAGTATGTGCCGGAAGCTACTATGGCACTTATAAAGGATATGCAGATGTTTGCCTATGGCGCATTAATGGATAATTTCAGTATAAATGTATCTACTATCCATTACAAACAGGAGGAGCAGATTGACCTTGCCAAATCACTGGATGCCACAACGCATTTGTGGGAAGCGCAGGGTGCACAAAACATATTGGTAAAGCAGGAAGATTTCAGGACAGAAAGCGGTGCAAGCGGTATGCGTGCCTACGGTACTATGAAACTGACAGACCCAGTATCTGGCGAGCCAAAAACAGCTTCGTATGAAATGTTTGCTTTCAGCCAGCAGGGTGGCCTGCAAATGGTAGCTATTATACAGGAAGCAGATGATGAATATGCAAAGCAAATAACAGAAAGGATACAGAAATCGATAGAATTCGGTCAGGTAAATAAGGCAAATTAAACATGAAAGACGTTACATTTTTACATCCCGGTTTCTTTTGGCTTTTTGCATTGCTGCCACTGGCTATCGGGTGGTACATCTGGAAAAGAAAACAGCAAACGGCTGCATTAACGGTTAGCTCGCTAAATGGGTTTAAGGCAAAGCCATCTTTATTGGCAAGGTTAAAACCAATGCTGTTTGCATTGCGGCTTCTTGCCCTTAGTGCCATGATAGTAGCACTGGCACGCCCCAGGACAGTAGATGTTAACAGCCGCACAAAAACCACACAGGGTATAGATATTGTTATGGCAATGGACGTATCGGGCAGTATGCTTGCCAAAGACCTTAAGCCTAACAGGCTGGAAGCACTTAAAAGCGTAGCTACAGAATTTGTGGATGGCCGCCCTAATGACAGGATTGGTATTGTGGTATATGCCGCCGAAAGCTACACGCGTACTCCCGTAACCAGCGACAAGCAGTTGGTTAAGGAGGCTATAAAATCTGTACAGTATGATGATTATGTGCTTAAAGATGGTACGGGCATAGGTGTAGGGCTTGCTACCGCCGTAAACCGACTTAAGGAAAGCAAGGCAAAAAGCAGGGTAATTATTCTGCTTACCGATGGTGTTAATAATTCAGGGTTTATAGACCCACGTATGGCTGCCGATATTGCTAAGGAATATGGGGTAAAGGTATATACCATTGGGATAGGGAGTAACGGAAATGCCGAATCGCCGTATGCCAAAACTGCTGACGGCAAGTTTTTATACCGCATGATGCCTGTAGAGATAGATGAAGCCCTGATGAAGGAAATAGCTGAAAAAACCGATGGGCAGTATTTTAGGGCAACAAGTAATACAAAGTTAAAGGCTATTTATGAAGAAATAAACAAGCTGGAAACTACCGAGATTGAAGAGATGAAATTTTTTAACTATGATGAAAAATTCCGCCCTTTTTTACTGGCGGCTTTAGGATTATTGTTAGTTGAGGTTTTATTGCGTAAAACCCTTTACAGAAGCTTTATTTAATTATGTACGAGTTAGACGATTCTAAATATTTATACCTGCTGGGTGTTATACCGGTGCTGTTGTTGCTTTTCCTTTATAATTTATACTGGAAACGCAAAAAACAGCGTGAATTTGGCGACCCGGAACTGGTTAAAAAACTAAGCCCGGATAAATCGGTGTTTAAACCTATATTAAAGCTGGTGGTTATACTGCTGGCAATAGCAGGAATGGTAATCGCGCTGGTAAACCCAAAAATTGGTACTAAAACAGAAACCGTAAAACGTGAGGGTATCGATATTGTATTCGCTATAGATGTATCTAAAAGTATGCTTGCCGAAGATGTTGCACCAAACAGGCTGGAAAGGGCAAAGCAAATAGTATCTCAAACCATAAACCAATTGGGTAACGACAGGATAGGGATAGTTGGCTATGCAGGTAGCGCATACCCTGTACTTCCTATTACATCTGATTACAGTGTTGCAAAAATGTTCCTTCAAAATATGAATACCGATATGGTTTCATCGCAGGGAACGGCAATTAATGAGGCTATCGAATTATCTTCTACTTATTTTGACGAACAGCAGACGAGTAAGCTGATTATCCTTATTTCTGATGGGGAAGACCACGGTGAAAACAGCCTGCACGCTGCTGAAAAAGCTGCCGAAAACGGTATAAAAATTATAACTGTAGGGGTAGGTACTGAAAAGGGCGGCCCTATACCGCTAAAGCGCAACGGTGTTACCGAAAGCTTTAAGCGCGATAACAACGGCGATGTTGTAGTTACCAAAATGTATCCTGATGCGCTTAACGGTATTGCACAGGCTACAAAAGGCGGTTATGTATATGGCGGCAGTACCCGAGAGGTTACAGATTATGTAAAGAAAGCGTTAGACAACATAGAAAAGACAGAGTTTGAAAGTAAAGAAATAGCTTTATATGAATCGCAGTTTCAGTGGTTTTTAGGCGCTGCATTTTTGTTGCTGTTCCTGGAAATGTTCCTGCTGGAACGCAGAACGGCATGGATAAGGAAGTTGAACCTGTTTAATGAAAAAGAATAATGAAAAAGTTTATTATATACACGTTGCTTGCATGTTCGGCAGTGGCTTTTTCGCAGGAAAAGGAAAAAGAGAAAAAAGCTGACAAATATCTGCCGAAAGGCAATAAGGAGTTTTCGGGAGAAAAATATGCCAGTGCAGAGGCTAACTACAGGATTTCGGAATCTAACGAGCCTGCAAAAGCAGAGGCTTCCTATAATCTTGGTAATGCCATATACAAACAAAAGCAATCGGGCGAAGCGGCTTATGCCTATCAGCGTGCTATAGAAAACGCTAAAGATAAAAAACAGAAACACAGGGCATACCATAACCTGGGCAATGCCCTTATGGATATGAAAGATTACCAAACGGCTGTAGAGGCGTATAAAAATGCACTGCGTAACGACCCATATGATGATGAAACCCGCTATAACTATGCACTGGCGAAAGAGATGCTGAAAAATAACCCTCCGCCACCGGAACCGCCAAAAGACGACGATAAAAAAGACGACCAGAAGGATAAGGATAAAAACAAGGACAAGAACCAAAATCAGGACGATAAAAGCCAGGGCGATAAAGGGGATAACGAAGATAAGGGCGATAAAGGCGACGATAAGGATGACAAGCAGGGCGATACTAAAGACCCTAATAAAGAAAAAGACCAAAAAGATAAAGGCGGGCAGGGCAACCAGCAGGAAAAGCCAGCCGATATGAGCCCCTCTAAACAGCGTATGGAAAACCTGCTTGATGCGATGGAAAATGAAGAGCGCAAAGTGCAGGATAAAATACAGGGGCAAAAGGTTAAGGTTCAGCCTAAGAAAAATGAGAAAGACTGGTAATACCACGTCATGATGCGATACTGATTTGAAAACATAATGTTGTTCAGGTTAAGGAATTGAAAAAACAAATGAAAAGATACCTATTATTCTTATTATTATGCATTCAGGGGCTGTATGCCCAGGTAGAGTTTAAGGCGGTGCCCAGTAAAACAAAACTGGGTATTAATGAGCGCCTGCGGGTAGAATTTACTATGAATGAGGATGGGGATAATTTTAATCCGCCTTCTTTTGACGGGTTCAGGGCAAACGGCCCCAGCCAGATGATAAGCAACTCCTGGGTAAACGGTAAGCGCAGTTTCAGCAAAACGTATTCTTACCTGCTTATACCTACGGCTAAGGGTACATTTACCATAGGTCAGGCTACTATAGAAATTAATGGGCAAACATATAAAACCACCCCTTTTAAAGTTACAATTACCGATGCCGTTGCACAAACTGACCCTAATGACCCTAATGCGCAAATACAAAACGCAGGTAAAGGAATACACCTTGTAGCTGAGGTAAGCAAAACCAACCCTTATGTAAATGAACCCATTAATGTGGTGTACAAGCTGTATGTGAGTATGGACAGCAGTGTGAGGAACTGGAAAGAAGTAGCAACACCACGATATAATGATTTTTGGAGTCAGAGTATCGATATTAAT
>JBQGDD010000376.1:0-8011 GCA_052038845.1 Dyadobacter sp.
TTACAATACCCTGATTATAATCAAATGCATTTACATTCCTCTCAAGGAAAGTATCTATATAGCTGGATTTATTCGCCTGCGTAAACAGGTTATAAACTTTCCATAAGTTAATATTACCTGAATCATCCCTACAAAAACTCTCATCCTGATAGTATTCCTTCGCAATAGTACTAAACTGTCCATCATTAAAATCTAATTGAGGTATCTCAGCTTTCACTTTCTTAGGTAGGTGTTGGTAAAGCCTTGCCTTCCCAACTAATTGGGCAAACTGGTGCTCAGAAAGTGAATAATTAGTAAATTCCTGCATGGCTTTTAAATGTGCTTCTGCCTGATAGCCCTGCATTATTTCAAGTGCCTTAGCTTCTAAATCCCTAACGTGCATTACCTTCAGGCTTTCCTGAAAACCATCTGTACTGATACAGAGGTTAAGGCATACCTGATTTTGGAAACCTATGAAGAACTTAAACTTCTCTGCACTTTTACGGTTATACAAATTCTCTGTATTAAGTGCTCTCACACCTCCAATAGTAAGCTGTAATTCATTACCTCCTACTTTCTCCATTATGGTAGTAGATTTCATAATAAAAGCCATCCTTTCATAATAGATAGTCTTTTCATTATCCAATAGTTCCTTTACAGGTTTATGGATAGCATCAGGTGTTCTGCCTTTAATCTGATGGCTGACACGTATTTCTGGGGTTTCAAACTTAGCCTGTGGGAATGCCCTGTAAGCTGCTTCCTGTACTGCTTCTATAAACTCCTGGTGTGCTATGGTCTTTTCATTATCCTTTGAGAATACAGGAATGATACAATCATTGCTCAGGTGTTCCAGTTCCACTTCAGTAGTGTTAGCCTCTATAAAAGGTCTTTTAGGCATAGATAAATTTATTGTTTTAGAAGCTTGCGGAGAGTTAAAAGGTACTTCTACAGTAGGTTTGGGGATGCTTCTAGGACTGACAAGTGTATTATAATTATTCAGCCTCTGCACAGGCTTTAATTCCATTATATTTTCCTGTGGTTCTGTATTAGTGATGTATTCCATTGCTGCTAAAATTTTGTGGGTTTACTAAATGTTCCTTTGTAGTTATAGTGTCCTTTTTGACTTTAAAGTCATATTCTAATAACTCCCTTCAGTCTGCATATTGTGCATACAATACTTTTAAATTATCAAGTGTAGTACACTCCTTAATTTTGTTCCTTGCATCCTGTAAATTAGTGCCTGAGTTACACCACTCTAAAATCTTCCTTCCAGTGGCACTATTAATGACAAACTCAGGTTTACCTATGAATAAGCCTGTCCTGTCCTTAGAAGCCACTGAGAAGTGTTTTATATCCACTTCAAAGACAAGTGTAAACTCATAATCCAACCCATCCCTCTGTACAGCTTTTAAACCAACTTTTTCAGGCACATACTTTCCATCCTTCTGGTTCAGTACATAATCCTGTTTGGTGCGCATGGTAGCAATAATATGAGCTTCTGCCTGAAGTAACCTATCTACAAAGGCTTTTTGCCTTGGAGTTATCTTAGCCCAATTTTGGAATGAATTACCTGCAAGTGAAGCATGGTATTCTAACAGGTAATCCCAACAATGGCTCATACTGTCAATAATGATAACTTCCATCCCTGACTTAACACATAAGTCAATAGCCTTGATGTAGTTTTCAGGAGTAAAAGGAGGTGTTAATGTTAATACATTGTATTGTCCCAGATGAGCATATAAATCTGCACTTCCATTTTCTGTGTCAATAATTGCAACTTTAGAAAAGTCACCATTTACAATTCCTTGTGCTAGAAGAAGTGAGGAATAGGTTTTACCTGAACCAGCACTTCCCTGAAGAGCCATTTTTATCCTGGCTTTCTTCCTTTCTGATTTTCTTAATTGCATAAAGTTTAATATTTAAAATGGTTAATAATAAAATGAAGTATCACTCTTTTTGATAAGAATGAAAATAAAATAAGCCAAAATTAAATTTTGGCTATTAGCTTTAAAATGAAGGTTTAAGCCCTCAAACAGTTTATAATGTCAGAAAAAAATAGTAGCTTTGTGCATACCAAAAACTACTACTGAAAGTAGTCCTCGTCATGAAGTTCCTGCGTTGTTAAATCCAAAGATTTTTAGGATGGGGGAGATTATAAAGAACCCCCTATGAGTCTTCTGAAAAAACTATTTATACTCAGAGAAGTATAAATTTATTTGTAGTTTATACAGAAAGGTATTTTCTCAGAGAGTATCAGGTATATAAAATCCGTCCAATTTTGGCATTGCTATATTATAATAATATCAAAAGTGGACGTACTATCTAATTCATATAATCATTCAACTTTCTATTTACCATTTCTTGCTCACGCAAATAGTTTTCATAGCCTCCATATACCTCCATTAAAGAAGCATCTTCCTCTGTAGGCTCATAAAAGAAATGTTCAGGTTCGGTTATTAAATCAACTACATTGGGACTTTCTGGTATAGGTTTTACTTCAAGTATTTTTCTAATATGAAACCTTTTTATTCCTACTGGAAGCCTTGATTCCTCAGAGACAAAAAAATCATGTAATAATTTACTATATAATGTCTTTAAGGTCAATCCTTTTTTAAACTCAAAAATTTCATTATTTAATAGGGAGTCCTGTGATATTAAAGAAACTAAATCTTCAAAGAGAATAGTGTCTTCAGAACTATAAAAGTTAACTGGTCTTGTAGTTTTAAGATAGCTGTAATTTAAATTTGAAGATGTGTATTGTTGGATTCCTGCTATCATTTTATTCCTGAAATGATTAATTATTTGATAGAACCTCGCTATACCTCTATTATCCTCTGAGATGCTTTCACCTTCAATTGAATTAATAACACTTAGACACTCTATGAAATACATATCTCTCGTGTAAGGAATATCATTATCACCTTCTCGTAGCTCATTAGCTCTACAATAAGAATTCCCATATTGTTTAGCTGCAAGGAACTTCAAAAGCTGAGTTTCAAATTCTTTGTTCCCATAAGGTTTTATAGTTATCCAGTCTCCAGAATTTGCTTTCTTGAGTTTTATAATATAATTCCCAAAAATCTCATCCCTAAAGGAATTATAAGCATTGTGAAAGTTCAGATAAGACATAAACCCATCATAATAACCTTCTCCAAAGTAAGTATTAAAAACGGATTCAAGTTTTTTATAAATTTTACCCTCTTCAAAAAACAATGCTGTCTTATAAGTCATACCAGTCAGTTTACAGTTAACAAAATGATTAGTGAATGCACAATAAGTAACATATGCTGATAAATCTTTTCCAAAAAAATGATATGAATTAGCCAAATATTCCTCTCCTCTTCTAAGTTTAAAAGTTTCATAATCATGAAAGGATAAAGAAGGTAAGCCTTCACGTTGAGTCTCTATAGAATTAATGTAGTCTATTTCTTCATGAACATTATAATGTAGTTTTTCTTTATAGAAAAGAAGAGTCAAATAATCTTGCTTATCAAGTGAAACATAACTAACTTTTTTATCATCTTCAGTTGTAAAATAATTTACTTTTTCATAGAAGGCCCTAAACACTTGGATTTGTTGTTGAGTAAAATTTGCATTTTGCAACGAATCATAATTAAATTTATCTGGCATTGAGAGTATAATATGTATTTCTCCTGGAGTTCGTTGTCTAGCTAAAGCCTGAATTATATTGTTTATCCCTCCTGAAAAAATACCATACCTATTTTTAAACCATAATCTAGTGGCTCTTGGTGGTAATATAATTACATAAGCATGCCTTCTCTTATTTATACTTACCCCTGTCTTAAAATTTGTTCCTACATTACATTTATTATTATCATATCTGTTAGTAGGTGCTTCATTTTGTGACCTTTGATTACTAACTAATTCGGAAGTGCAATTATTGATTTCACCAAATCTTTCTTCTAGAAGCTTTCCAATACCATCTTTATCATTAATTATTTCTTCAGATAATCTTTTTGAGTAAGATAGTATATCAATGCTTTTATTCTGTTGAAGCAATCCTTTAATCACTTTGACTATCTCAGGAGTATTTGCAGAAAAATTATGTGCAGGACTATAATGAAGATGTAATTTGCTTTGTTTATTTGGAAACACTTTTCTTTTTGATTCAATAATCTGAATCCTTTTATCAGTAATCTCAGCAAGATATTTTATTACAACCTTTGAAGCTTCGTTAAAGGTTGCACTTAGGATATAATTTTTTAAGATAACATTTCGCCACTTCCATAAACTAAAGATATATTCTTGTTTAAAATTGTGAATTGCATCATGAATCTCATCATATATAAATACTACCTTAAGGTCATTATCTCTGCAATGATCTATGAGTCTATTTAAATAATTTCTTTTTATGTCTGAGTTTTTAAAAGCATCATCACCTGGATTACCTAACAGAGTATTTACAGTGAGTACATGCACTCTCATGGACAGATAATCTATATTAATATCTCTACCCAAAGTACCATAATTATAGATTTGTTCCTGAGGTATTTCTGCCTTAATATGTATATCATTAAAGTACTGTTCAACAAGACTTACAAAGGGTGAAGCTACTATAATTAATGTATCTGGATGTTCATGATAATACTTACCAATGGTTTTAATTATTGCTGTACTTTTTCCTTGTCCAACAGCTGCATTTACTACTACAGTATTCTTGTGTCTAATGTCAATTTTGTCTTGGAAAGCATCATTGATAAAGCCACTGTCATTAGGTTCTATAATTATTTTCTCATTATTATTTTCAACTTCGAATTGAGGAAAGTCTTCAGGATTAATTTCTTTAAATTCAATGGGGAAATCTTCAAAATAGCTGTTTGGCAGGTTCATACATATAAAATTTAACTGTGTTGTAAATATAATAAAGTAAAATACAACACAGTTATTTCTATTCTAAGCTATTTAACTTTCTTGTAAGATTCTGCATATGTTCACTAACTTTCCTCTGCACAATTTTACCATAATGTTCTTGTGTTACACTCATTTTTGAGTGTCCAAGTAATTCAGACACAATCTCCATTGGTATACCATTGTACAGTAGAACTGTAGTAGCAAAGGTTTTTCTAGCAATATGATGAGAAATCTTCTTCTCAATTCCAACAATTTCACAAATTTCTTTTATATAGGAATTGAACTTTTGATTGGAAATTTTAGGTAAGATAGTTTCTCTAGTAGGACTTCGGTACTTATCTAAAATTTGCACAGGCTTATCCAATAGAGGTACAGAAAAATCTTTTCCAGTTTTTTTCCTATACATGTTAATCCACGTGTTACCATCAAATCCAATTATAAGATGTTCCTTTTTCAAACTTGACATTTCAGCATAGGCTAAACCTGTATAGCAGCAGAAAATAAACATATCCCTTACTTGTTCCAATCTACTCTGAGAAAAGTTGTGCTTTTCAACCAACTGTAATTCTTCATAGTTTAAGTACACCACTTCTTTTTTGTATCTTTTAGCTTTATAAAGAATAAATGGGTCTTTCTCTAAATATCCCTCTGAAATAGCTAACCTGATAATCTGCCTAACTCTCTGAATACACTTATTGATAGTAACCTGCTTATGCAGCTTTTCAGATTTCATATAGAAGTCTAAATCTTCAAGGAACTTTATAGTTAGGTTGCTTAGTAGTACATCACTTTTCTTGTAGGTTTTTCTAACAAAGTCTTTCATCAGTAGGTGCATACCTTTCCACTTTTGGTAGTATCTTGGGGCATATTCAATACCTACAAGCTTTTCCATTTTAGTATTATGCCACTCTAACAATTCAATAAATGATTTGTTCTTTTTTGTACTCTCTCCTGTGTATAGGAGGTAAATATCATCTACATCAAATTCCATTTCCTGAACTTGGAGTATTAAGAAAGCCTTATTAATCTTTTGACTAATAAGGCTCAATTGTGTGTTGATAAAATCATTCTCCTTTGATAGAGGTAAAGCTTTCTGCTTTTTGTTATTCCAATAATCAGGATTGATAAATTGTCCTGTAGAAAATTCTTTTCTTTTAAAATTAAAGGTAATTCTACATCTTATTGGGCAATTACCTTGTCTATTTGTTCTGTTTTTTTGTAATATAAATAGCGTAGTTAATTTATTGTTTTCCATTGCTTTAAGATTTTAAAAAATGGTACACCTGAGAAAAAGTATGGTACACCTAATTGTACACCTTTTAAAGGTTAAATGTGGTTAAATTAGATAGATGTGAAGAATTGCAGTAAATCTATAGAACACCTGTAATACAGCACTATAAAACAAAAACCACCTGATTGCTCAAGTGGTTTTTTATAAATTGTCGGGATGACTGGATTCGAACCAGCGACCCCTAGCACCCCATGCTAGTACGCTACCAGGCTGCGCTACATCCCGATCCTTTTTTAAAGGTGTGCAAATATATAGGTTTTGACTAAAAATAAAAAAATTATCTATATACCTTTTTAACTATGCGGAATAAAAATGAATTATTTTAACCTTTCCAGTTTTCCTTTTGTTTTAATCAAGTTTTTTGAGTCCCGTTGGATGATTCTTGATTTCTCCAGATAGCGCTTTACATCATTATAGTTTACTCAAAACCTTTAATCAGTACCTCAAGTATTTTTATGGCTGCATCGCTAATTTTAGTACCGGGTCCAAAAACTGCCACAGCTCCTGCATCAAAAAGATATTGGTAGTCCTGAGATGGAATAACACCGCCTACAATAACCATAATATCTTCACGTCCGTATTTCTTGAGCTCTTCAATAACCTGTGGCACCAAGGTTTTATGCCCTGCCGCAAGAGATGATACACCTAATATATGCACATCATTTTCTACTGCCTGCTTTGCTGCCTCTGATGGGGTTTGGAAAAGCGGACCAATATCCACATCAAAGCCCACATCGGCATAACCTGTAGCTACTACCTTTGCACCCCTGTCATGCCCATCCTGACCCATTTTGGCAATCATTATCCTTGGGCGGCGACCTTCAAGTTTAGCAAATTCATCAGCCAGTTGCTTTGCTTTCTCAAAGCTCACATCGTTTTTAATTTCTTTACTGTACACTCCGCTAAATGATTTAATTTGTGCTTTATACCTGCCAAATACTTTTTCGAGCGCATCACTTATTTCTCCTAAAGTAGCCCTGTATCGTGCAGCATCAACAGCAAGCTCAAGCAAATTGCCTTTTCCACTCTTGGCAGATTCAGTCAGTCGCTCAAGGCATTCAGCTACTTTTGCATTATCGCGAGATGCTTTTATCTGCTCCAAACGTTCTATTTGTTGGCGTCGAACCATTTGATTATCAACATCTAATATATGCAGAGGGTCTTCTTTTTCAAGGCGGTATTTGTTTACTCCCACAATAATATCCTGCCCACTGTCTATACGTGCCTGCTTGCGTGCAGCAGCTTCTTCTATTCTCAGTTTTGGGATGCCCTCTTCTATAGCCTTTGTCATTCCGCCCAGTTCTTCCACTTCCTGTATCAGTTCCCAGGCTTTATGGGCAATTTCATTTGTAAGGCTTTCTACATAATAACTGCCTGCCCAAGGGTCAACCGTTTTTGTTATTTTAGTTTCTTCCTGTAAAAAAATCTGTGTATTCCTTGCTATCCTTGCCGAAAAATCTGTTGGCAATGCAATAGCCTCATCCAGTGCATTGGTATGTAACGACTGTGTACCGCCAAAGGCTGCTGCTGCTGCTTCAATACAGGTTCTGGCAACGTTGTTAAACGGATCCTGCTCTGTTAAGCTCCACCCGCTTGTCTGGCAGTGCGTGCGCAATGCAAGCGATTTTTGGTCCTGCGGATTAAACTGTTTAAGCAGTTTAGCCCAAAGCATACGCCCGGCTCTCATTTTTGCAATTTCCATAAAGTGGTTCATTCCTATTGCCCAAAAGAAAGAGAGGCGTGGGGCAAACTCATCTATCTTCATGCCTGCCGCCATACCTGTACGGATGTATTCCAAACCGTCGGCAAGGGTATAAGCCAGTTCAATATCGGCAGTGGCTCCGGCTTCCTGCATATGGTAGCCCGATA
>JBQGDD010000377.1:0-3763 GCA_052038845.1 Dyadobacter sp.
CAAAGTACTACATAGAAAATGTATTTTAAAACTATAAAAGTTCTCCGGTATCGTTGGTTGCAATCTTTTTCTTTTCAATTCTATCATTCAGATAATTAAATACTCCATACCATACTATCAGGAATATAGTAAGATAAGTTAAATGTGTATAAAAGCTCTTAACATCAATAATATCTGTATTGTCAGTTGAATATGCTAAACTAATAGTTTCCAAAACTTTGGCTTTGCTCTCGGCATTGTAATCCATCGTGTGTAACCTTTCATAAAGTTCAATTTTGTTTTGTAATCTTTCATTTTGTTGTAGCAGCTCCTCATAAGAACTGCCAGTTGCAGAGGTTAAAAAAATACAGTGCAGTTATTCCTGTAATGTATAATACAAATTTTAATGAAATTAATGATTTAAGGCTCATTGCTTATTTTTTAGCTTTCTGCAAACTTATAAATTATAATATGAAATTACAGATGTCAATTTCTTTATTAGTTTCTTTTAAAATACTACATTTTTTATCTATATAGTTTAATATTGTAAGTTAATATTGCTTTTGTGTTTTATAATTTAAACTATACATCCATATTTGCCTTGTTGATAGCTGTTAAATAGTCAGTTTTTAACATCAAACGTAAATATAAATGGCATGTGTGGAATTTTAGCAATAATAGGTAAGGGTAAAGACGAAGCATTAGTAAAGCAGCTTTCTAAAAGGATGTCCCATCGCGGGCCTGATGAAAGTGACTATCATGTAATGGAGAAGGGGCATATACTGTGTCACGAGCGTTTATCTATAATTGACCTTACTACGGGCAAGCAACCCATACAGGGCAGTGCAGAAGCATGGATGGTGCATAACGGAGAAATATACAACCACCAGCAGATAAGGGACACGGTTTTAAAGCACCATACTTTCCGAACTACATCAGACTCTGAGGTTATTGTGCACCTTTACGAAGAGTTTGGTAATGACTTTTGCAATATGCTCGATGGTATGTTTGCCTTTATAATTATAGATGGCGATAACTATATAGCCGGGCGCGACCCGCTTGGTATTAAGCCGCTATACTATGGGCTGGATGAAAGGGGCAGGATATACTTTGCCTCAGAAATGAAAGCTCTGGCTGACCAGTGTCAAACGTTTTCTACTTTCCCGCCGGGGCATTACTACACACCACAAACAGGGTTTGTAAAATACTACAGGCCACAATGGGAAGACGCTGCCACAGCGACTTTACCTGCAGATTATACCGCTATAAGGGAAACATTAACCAAAGCAGTGCAAAAAAGGCTGATGAGCGATGTTCCCGTAGGTGTACTGCTGTCGGGTGGGCTTGATTCGTCATTAACATCTTCTATTGCGGCACGGCTGATGAAGGAGGAAGGGAAGCAACTGCATTCTTTTGCAATTGGGCTTAATGCTATGGCTCCAGATGTTATCGCTGCACGCAAAGTGGCAGAGTTTTTAGGAACTAAACATCACGAAGTATATTTTACAATAGAGCAGGGTATAGACATTTTAGATAAACTAATCTGGCATCTGGAAACGTATGATGTTACTTCCGTTAGGGCGAGTACGCCAATGTATTTCCTCTCAAAAGCTATTGCTGATGCAGGAGTTAAGGTGGTGCTGTCGGGTGAGGGAGCAGATGAAATATTTGGGGGATACCTTTACTTCCGCAACGCGCCATCGGCGGCTGATTTTCAAAAAGAAGCTATAGAGCGTGTACAGAAACTTTTTACGGCTGATTTGCTAAGGGCAGATAAATCTACAATGGCGCATGGCATTGAAGCGAGGGTTCCGTTTTTAGACAAAGCTTTTTTAGAAGTTGCCATGAAAATAAGCCCCGATGAAAAACAGCCCAAAACGTATAATGGTATAGAAAAATATATACTCCGCAAGGCCTTTGATGTACCTGAACACCCTTACATACCGGATGAGGTACTGTGGAGGCAAAAAGAACAGTTTTCTGATGGGGTTGGGTATAGCTGGATAGACGCTTTAATTGAGTACTGCGGATCGTTAGTAACAGATGAAGAAATGGCAGCGGCAGAAGAGTGTTTTCCTTATAACACCCCTACTACAAAAGAGGCTTATTATTACAGGTCTGTTTTCAGTAAACATTATCCGCAGGTAAGCGCGGCGCAAACCGTAAGGAAGTGGATACCTAAATGGCAGGATAATACCGATCCCAGCGGAAGGGCAAACGCAGCACATATCAATGCAGATATATCTATAACGTTGTTAAAACCAAATAGGGAAGCAGTATAATTTTTTTTGGATTTTAGTTTGTTTGTTTGTAGAAAGGCGCTCTGTTATACAGGGCGTTTTTTTTTGAGCACTATTGAAGTTTTCTTAAGCCTTTTAGCGTTTTAATAAATTGTTAATAACTTAAAAGCTAAAGAATCAGCCTTTGTAGCATTATCCCTTGCGTTTTAGTATATTTGTTCGTTAAACTTAAAATTTCGTTAAGATTCCATTTTTATGAGTGAAGAAATAAAGCAAAACAATTATTCAGCAGATAGTATTCAGGCCCTTGAAGGTATGGAGCACGTTAGGATGCGTCCATCCATGTATATTGGCGATGTAGGTGTTCGCGGTTTGCACCATCTTGTTTATGAGGTAGTTGATAACTCTATTGATGAGGCTATGGGAGGCCATTGCGATACTATTGGCGTTACCATTAACGAAGACGGTTCTGTAACAGTAGAGGATAACGGGCGGGGAATACCTGTTGACATACATAAAAAAGAAGGTATTTCGGCACTGGAAGTTGTAATGACTAAAATTGGTGCAGGAGGTAAGTTTGATAAAGACTCCTATAAAGTTTCCGGAGGTTTGCACGGGGTTGGCGTATCGGTAGTAAATGCTCTTTCCAACCACATGAAATCAACAGTTTACAGGGAAGGAAAAATATACGAACAGGAGTATGAAAAAGGGAAATCATTATACCCTGTTAAACAGGTAGGTACTACAGAAAGGAGAGGTACTACACAGACTTTTTACCCAGACGATACTATATTTACCCAAACTACAGAGTTTTCTTATGATACGCTTGCCGCGCGTATGCGTGAACTTTCTTTCCTTAATAAGGGTATTACTATAACCCTTACTGATAAAAGGGAAAAGGATGATAAAGGTGAATTTGTATCTGAAGTATTTTATTCAGATGAAGGGCTTAAGGAATATATCAGGTTTTTAGATGGCAACAGGGAGCCTATCATATCTCATGTAATTAGCATGGAAAGTGATAAAGGTGATATTCCTGTAGAGGTTGCTCTTATTTACAATACAAGTTATACTGAAAACATTTTTTCTTACGTAAATAATATTAATACACACGAGGGTGGAACACACCTATCCGGTTTCAGGAGAGGTTTAACCAATACCCTTAAAAAATATGCCGACAGTTCGGGATTGCTGGACAAACTGAAATTTGAAATTGCAGGCGACGATTTTCGTGAAGGATTAACGGCAATTATATCTGTAAAAGTAGCCGAGCCTCAGTTTGAGGGTCAAACGAAAACCAAACTTGGTAACAGGGAGGTAGTAGCTCCTGTAAGTCAGGCAGTTTCTGAAATGCTTGAAAATTACCTTGAAGAAAATCCGAATGATGCCAAAACAATTGTACAGAAAGTAATACTTGCTGCACAGGCGCGCCACGCTGCTAAAAAAGCACGTGAAATGGTACAGCGTAAAACCGTTATGGGCGGTGGTGGACTACCGGGTAAACTTTCTGACTGCTCTGAACAGGATCCTGAAAAGTGTGAGAT
>JBQGDD010000378.1:0-17644 GCA_052038845.1 Dyadobacter sp.
CCTGATGGTACCGCCCAAAAAGTAAAAACACTGCAAACGGAGTTTCCGGATAATTTATTTTTAGAAGTCAGGGCAGGAAAAGGAGGACTTGGCACGGCTTATGTACATGGTTTTAAATGGGCGATAGAGCGAAAGTATGAATTCATTTTTGAGATGGATGCTGATTTTTCGCATAATCCGGCTGATCTGGAAAGGCTTTATGCAGCGTGTACAAAAGGTGCTGATGTAGCTATAGGCTCACGGTATGTAACGGGCGTAAATGTAGTAAACTGGCCTTTAAACCGGGTACTGATGTCCTATTATGCATCAGCTTATGTAAGGCTGATAACAGGCATGACAATACGGGATGCTACCGCAGGTTTTATATGCTACAGGAGAAAAGTACTGGAAAGTATAAACCTTGATACAATAAAGTTTGTGGGCTATGCTTTCCAGATAGAAATGAAATACAGGGCTTATGCCAATGGCTTTAATATTGTAGAGGTACCTATAATTTTTACTGACCGTACAAAAGGTGAGTCAAAAATGAGTAACGCTATTATTAAGGAAGCTATTTTTGGCGTTATATCCCTTAGAATAAAAAAAATGCTTAACCGATTATAAACAGTAATGAACAGGATCTTAATTAAGAATGCAAGGATAGTTAATGAAGGAGCCATTTTTGAAGGCGATCTTTTAATTGAAGATAAAATAATAAAAGAGATAGGCGAGAGCATAAGTCCTAAATCATCTGATATTAAGATTATAGATGCCGAGGGAAATTTTTTAATACCAGGTGCTATAGATGACCAGGTGCATTTTCGTGAACCGGGTCTTACGCATAAAGGCTCTATAGAAACCGAATCGAGGGCGGCCGTAGCCGGAGGTATTACATCATTTATAGAACAGCCCAATACTGTGCCTAATGCTGTAACGCAGGAACTGCTTGAACAAAAATACCAAAGGGCGGCAGAGGTATCTTATGCCAACTATTCGTTTATGATGGGAGGTACTAATGATAACCTTGAAGAGGTACTTAAAACCAATCCTGCCAATGTAGCGGGTATTAAACTGTTTTTAGGATCTTCTACGGGTAATATGCTTGTTGATGATGAGATGGTGCTGGAAAAAATATTTTCAAGTACAAAAATGCTTATTGCGGCACACTGCGAAGATGAGGCTACTATAAGAGAAAACTTAGAGAAATATACAGCAGAATATGGCGATGATATACCCATGAAGTACCACCCGCTGATAAGGAGTGCAGAGGCGTGCTACATATCATCATCAAGGGCTATTGAGCTTGCTAAGAAAACAGGAGCGAGGCTGCATGTTTTTCATGTAAGTACAGCCAAGGAAACAGAACTCTTTACCAATAAAATTCCGCTTGAGGATAAGAAAATAACTGCCGAGGTATGTATCCACCATTTGTGGTTTACCGATGCGGACTATGAAAAGAAAGGGTCGCTTATAAAATGGAATCCGGCAGTTAAAACCGCTGCCGACAGAGATGCTTTATGGAAAGCGTTACTGGATGACCGTATAGATGTTATTGCTACAGACCATGCCCCCCACACACTGGAAGAAAAGAAAAATCCTTATACCAGTGCGCCTTCAGGTGGACCATTGGTTCAGCATGCTGTTGTAGCAATGTTTGAAGCCTATCATCAAAATAAAATATCGGTAGAGAAGATAGTAGAGAAAATGGCGCATAACCCTGCCCGTATATTTAAAATTGAAAAGCGTGGCTTTATAAAAGAGGGTTACTATGCCGATTTGGCTATTGTAAACCCGGGACTGCCCTGGAGTGTAAAAAAAGAGAATATTTTATATAAATGCGGATGGTCTCCGTTAGAAGGGGCTAACTTTAAGTCGAGGATTACCCATACCTTTGTAAACGGACAACTTGTTTACAATAACTTTAAAGTGAAAGACTTAAAGTGTGGGGAGCGTTTACTTTTTAACCGTGAAGCATAATGAAGAAACTGCTTTTTATAGTAACGTTATTTGGTTTTTTAGCCTGTGATAAGGGTTCTGAAAAAAAACCTGACAAACTGCTTAGCGAGCAGCAGATGGAGGATATTTTTTATGACCTGTCGCTTTTGCAGGCCATAAAATCGTATACGCCAAAATCTCTTGATGACGCGCGGGTAGACGCTAAAAATTATGTTTACAGGAAGTATGATATTGACAGTGCTTTGTTTGCGCAAAACCACAGGTACTATGCCTCAAGGCTGGAGCAGTATAAAAAAATACAGGATAACGTAAACAAAAGGCTTACTAAAGAAAAGGAAAAATTTGAGCCTGAAAAGAAAGCAGATAAAAAGCCCGGGAAAAAAGAACAGAGTAAAGCGTCCAAAGATACTGTAGTGGCTACAAAAACTGTTTTAAAAAAACTTGGGGAGAAGTAAATGTGTAGTTAAGCGCAATAATAACTTTACTGTTATCAAACGTTTCTGTATTATGCGATGCCTTAGCCGTAGCTTTAGACAGTTTTCTTTTTCGCATAAGTAACTTAGAGAGTAGCCAGTCTATCCGCCAGCCAATGGCTGTTAAACCCGGCGAGGCATAGTAAGCCGGACGCTTTTTGCCTAACCCGTCTGCAAGGGTATCAAACAGTTCTTTAAGCGTCATGTTTTCTGCAACTATGGTAAAACGCCCGCCTGCATAATTTCCTTCCTGCGTTAGCTGTACCATAATCTTCACAACATCTTCTACGGCTACTATGCCGCAATTGCCCAGTGTGTAAAAATACTGCCCTTTTTTTATGGCATTAACAAGTTGCCCGCTGCCCTGATAATCAAATCCATGCCCAAAAATAAGACCGGGGTTAACAATTACAGCATTTAAGCCTTCCTGCCAGCCGCGCCACACTTCCATTTCGGCGCCATATTTACTTATGGCATAATCGCTGCGGCTCTTTTCAGGGTTCCACTCGGTTTCTTCTGTTATAACACCTGTGCCGTCACGGGTATCGCCTAATGCTGCTACAGAGCTTACATGGCAAAATTTTTCTATGCCAAAAGCCAGTGCGCAGTTTACCATATTGGCTGTGCCTTCAATATTTATTTTACGCAGTTTTTCTTCATCGGCAGGGTCATAAGATATTAATGCTGCGCAATGATATACCTGTGTAATGCCCTTAAAAGCATCTTCGAGTGAGGGGACATCAATAATATCACCCTGTACCCATTCTATAGCCGAAAAATTATGCTGCTTATCAAAATGGGTAAAAAGATTTTTTGTTTTTGCAATAGTGTCTTTAGTACGGTACAGGGCACGAACCGCAGTGCCTTTACCTGTAAGGTAAAGGAGTAAATGTGCGCCTACCAATCCTGTTCCGCCTGTAACTAAAATCATAGGCACAAATATAGTTATACATGAGGCAAAAACATATATTAATTGGCTGTTCCTGTATGTTTTTAACGATACACATTGTATTTTTGCAGCGTATTAAATTTTAGACATGAAAAATTTTGTAGAAGAACTACGATGGAGGGGCATGGTGCACGACATTATGCCGGGAACTGAAGAGCAACTGAATAAGGAGATGACAACTGCTTATATAGGTTTTGATCCTACTTCTGATTCACTGCACATTGGTAGCCTTGTGCCCATTATCATTCTTGTTCACCTGCAAAAATCAGGTCACAGACCTATTGCGCTTGTGGGTGGTGCCACGGGTATGATTGGAGATCCATCAGGTAAATCTGACGAAAGGAACCTGCTTGATGAAGCTGCACTCGAAAAAAATGTTGCAGGTCTAAAAAGAGTACTCTCCCGTTGTCTTGATTTTGATTCTACAGGAGATCATGCTCCTATGATAGTGAATAACTACGACTGGATGAAGGACTTTTCATTCATAAATTTCGCTCGTGATGTAGGTAAGCGTATAACTGTTAACTATATGATGGCTAAAGATTCTGTGAAAAAAAGGCTTAGTGGCGAGGCAGGAGCAGGAATGTCTTTTACAGAGTTTACTTACCAGTTAATACAGGGATATGATTTTTATCATCTGCATAAACATTATAACTGCCTGTTGCAGTTAGGCGGAAGCGACCAGTGGGGTAATATAACCACAGGTACAGAACTGGTGCGCAGGATGAACGATGAGGGAGCTAAGGCTTATGCCATGACCTGCCCACTTATTACTAAGGCAGATGGTTCTAAATTCGGAAAATCTGAAGGGGGTAATATATGGCTTGACGCCGATAAAACATCGGTATATAAATTTTACCAGTTTTGGGTAAATACTACTGATGAGGATGCCGAAAAATACATTAAGATATTTACGTTCCTTACTCAAGATGAGGTTGAAAAGTTAATAGAAGAGCATAAACAGGCTCCGCACTTAAGGCTGTTGCAAAAAAGGCTGGCAGAAGAAGTAACCACTTTTGTACACTCTAAAGAAGATTTGGAAAATGCTGTAAAGGCATCAGGAATATTATTTGGTAACTCATCGGCAGATGATTTAAAGCAGCTTGACGAAATTACTTTTTTAGAGGTGTTTGATGGTGTGCCACAAGCTGAGATAAGCAGGGCAGATATTGAGGAAGGAATTGATATTGTAGAAGCTCTGGTTGCAAAATCGGGTTTTTTACCTTCTAACGGCGAAGCAAGGAGGGCACTTAAAGAAAACTCTATTTCGGTTAACAGGGAGAAAGTTAAAGATGAGCATAAAATAACAGTAAACGACCTTATTAACAATCAGTTCATACTGCTGCAGAGAGGTAAGAAAAATTACTTTATACTTAGGGTAAAATAGAAAAAGGAGCTTCGGCTCCTTTTTTATTACATAACCATGAGGTTACACCCCCTGATGTCTGAATTATCAAAACGCCCCAGCACTTCAAAACTTTGATTAGGGTATTTTTTACCCAAATCCTGTGTTGCGATAAATGAGCAGGAGTTGTAATTAGCAAGGTCTATTACATTAATACCTCCAGTTTTGCCATAGTCAATATAACTCAGGGCATCTTCGGTATTGCGGATAAGGATGTCCATCCACGGCGGGCATTCAAAAACACCATTTCCCATAGAATATGCCTGAGAAAGTAACTCCGTCATACCATATTCAGAATGTATTTCATTAACACCAAAGCCACTGCATAACAGGCTGTGCAGTTCTTCACGAATCATTTCCCTGCGCTTTCCCTTCATGCCCCCGGTTTCCATTATTATCGTATTCTTAAGGCTGAATTGCTGCTTTTCTATCAGGTCGAGCAGGGCATAGGTAACGCCTATTAAAAGTACATTTTGTCCGTTATTATCAAGCGTGATCAATTTCTGGATTAGCTCGTCATAATTGTGCAGGTAAAAGCCACTGTCAGGGTTGTTAGAAACTTCAATCAGGTCGTTAACCATATATATAAGTGAAGATCCTTCTCTTTCAAGATAAGAGGGCAGGAGGGCTAAAACGGCGTAATCTTCTATATTGCCATAAAATTGTGAAAACGCACTGCGGAAACTCTGCTCATAATATGTAATATCTGTAACCAGATGCCTGCTTGTTACTGTGCCTGTTGTGCCGCTGCTGGTAAAAGTTTCCTGTACCTCTTGGGCAGTACTTACAACATCATGTGTTTTAAAAAATTGGATAGGGAGAAACGGAATGTCTTTTACCGTTTTTACATTGTGCTTATCCTTTTTTAAAAGGCTGCAGAAGTCCTGATATACTTTATTGTTATCACATTGATGCCTGAACACTTTAAGGGTAATTTTTTCAAATTCCTTTTTGGATGAAATAGCGACTATATCAGATGCGGTAATCAAAGTAAAAGTTTTGGCAAAAATACAAATAAAAAATGCCCCGCAACAGCAGGGCATTAACTATAGATAATATAAGTTTATCTTATTACTTAACTACAAGTTTTCTTGTAGCAGTTTTACCATCTTCGGTAATCTTTACAACATATACACCTGCTGTAAGGTTAGCTACATTAACAGTGCTGTTTGTAACAGTATTAACTACCTGCTTGCCCAATACATCATATATTGCTACGGTTTTAGGCATATTAGCGTCAGATGTAATGTCAAGCATACCTCCTGTTACAGGGTTAGGGTACATTTTTAACCCATTAATATTGTTTTCTTTTACATTAGCTGTATTGCCCTGAGTAAATGAAAAAGAATCGTAATAGATATACCCGCCAGACTGCCCTACGTTTTCTCTGTAGGTTCTAACCTGGTATCTTATATAAGCGGCACCTGCCGGAGCAGTAACAGTTACCTGCTTGTTTATCCAGTTGGGGTTGTTTGCAGAATATTGAGAATCCTGTATATCCCCTGATGGCATAGAGGCAAAAGATTCGTCAAGCCATGTTGACCACAGCCTTGTTCTTGCAGTTGTTGAGTTGTCAAGATACCAATAGCTGATTGTGTATGTTTCTCCTGGAGTAACAGGTATAAGTTCCGGTTCAATACCCTGTGTTGGAGATTCTACAGAAGTATGCCTTAGCGAATATGTGCCCTCATATACAGTACCTTCTTCACGCATAACATTCTGGTTGGTATTTAAAAAATCAGAGCTAAAAGGCTCGTAACCTTCCGGTGTAGTTGCGTCTGTCCAGTTTTCAAAACCACCATTTACCACAAGGTTTTCCTGTGCGTTAGCAGTAGCAGTAAGTGTTATTGCAGATAACAAAAAGTAAATTTTTTTCATTTTCAGTATATTAATTATTTCGACTGTAAAATTATAAATACTCCTGGCGCAGTAGGTATGTGTTGTATTGCTAAATTGTTATGCCAATGTTATTTAACAAAAATGCCCCGCATTTGCAGGGCATTTTTTATATAAGTTTTTACCTTATTACTTAACTACAAGCTTTCTTGTAGCAGTTTTACCATTTTCATTAATTTTTACAATGTAAACACCTGCTGTAAGGTTAGCTACATTAACAGTGCTGTTTGTAACAGTATTTACTACCTGCTTGCCTAATACATCATATATTGCTACGGTTTTACTGCCGTTAGCGTCAGATGTAATGTTAAGTACACTTCCTGTTACAGGGTTAGGGTACATTTTTAAGCCTGAAATATTATTTTCTTTTACACTTGCAGTTGAGTTGCTGTAAAATTCAACGTTATCGTATATAATCTCACCAGAATCAGCTCCGCTTGCTTCCTGGTAAACACGAAAATCTAACCTGAAAGCTGTAGCTGTTGCAGGAGCAGTAAGTGTGTAGGTTACTTGCTGCCATCCGTCTGTATTTGTAAAGTAGTCCGGCTGTAGTACATCAAGGTTGTCAGTTAACTGGTTTGAGCCTGCTCTCCAAGAAGCCCAATGTCTTCCTCTTGCATTATCGCTTTCATCTTTAAACCAGTAAGATAATGTATAAGATTCGCCCGCAACAACAGTTATGTCATCAATTGAAGCTCTTACGTTACCTGTACCTGCCGGCGCAGTAAACTTTGCCGCACTAGTACCGTTTTGAACGTCAGATGTTTCTTGTGTTATGCTCCCTCCATTTGCAGGAATTGCAACTGTAAAACCGTCAGGGTTACCATCAGTCCAGTTTTCAAAACTGCCGTTTTCAACTAAGTTTGTCTGGGCGTTAGCAGATAAGGTTACTGCTATTACAGATAAAAAAGTGTAAAGTTTTTTCATTATTGTTTTTATTAAAAATTTTTCACAAAGGTATAAACTAATTGTGTCAAATAAAACAAAACGAAATAAAATTAAGGATAGTTTAGTGTTGTATAGTATTGCATCAACTATCTTACAATCAGCTTCCTTGTAGCTGTAGCGTCGCCTTCCTTAATTTTTATTATATATACACCAGCTGTAAGCCCTGATATATTCAGTTCTTTACCGGTTATTGTAGCCTGTAGCATTTTTTTACCAAGAACATCATAAATCTCTATGGTTTTAGCCTGTGCATATCTAGATGTTATATAAACCCTGTCAGAACTTGTTGGGTTAGGGTATATATTTAGTCCTTCTATAGTCTCAGTAGATTTAGCCTGCGCAATGAGTCCTTTGTTATCCTGCGCGTAGGCGCCAGCGGAAAACAAAGTGAGCAGTAGTAAGGTAGTATAAAAGTATTTTTTTGCCATCGCATTAAATGATTTGTAAATGTATAAATTATATTTCAAATAATATACCAAAAAACACAATTTACCGCAACAGATATTAAAATTTAGTCTTTTATTAAGTTTTCAGTGTGCCACTGCCGTTTTTCCTTATTATAAGTAGTAAGTCTGTCAGGAAATTCGATGTAATATTCTCCGTTAGAATTTTCGGTATAATAGCCGCTTAAATCTTCACCTTTATAATATTTTTCAAAAAGTATCCCTGTTTTTTCCCTAAGTTCTTCTTCGGGCATTTTCCATGTACGGAAGCCTTCTTCATATTCTGTTATGTTACCCTGACTGTCAATCTTAAGCCTACCTACTGTGGCAGCCTTCTTAAGGGTAAGGCTGGGCGCTATTTTAGCAATCGCAAAATAAATGCCCCCTTTTTCATCCTCATAATAGTACAACAGGTCATTCCTTTCTGCCATTTCTTTATACTCCTGGTCAAACTCATGGTTAAATTTACTATCATGGGCGGCTTTCCTTGCAAGCCTGTTAATATATCTTGATACAGAATATTTAAAACTTTCCTGCTCTGCTACTGTTAACGAAGCGTTAGGGTCAGCATTAATTTTGTTTTCTTTGCAGGAAAGAACAGTAAATAAAAGTATAAACAGGAACGAAATATTTTTCATAAAAAAGTTTTTTTGAATATAAAAAAGAGCTTAATCAATTAATGATTAAGCTCTTAAATTTATAAAATAAATATTAATATTGTTTAGCGATAGGGTTAAATTCAGCCCACCCGTCAGTCCAGTCGGTAGAACCGAAAGCACCTCTGTAAGTAGTTTGCTCCATTCCTGAAAGTGCAGCGTTTGTAAAAGAAGCACCAGTAGTTAATGAACCAGAAGTAACTGTAAAAGTTGGATTGGCAGAATAAGCAGTGCTTACATTGTTACCAAAAAATGCATTGCTGTTTAAGCCTAAACCATTAAATACAGTTGCAAATTCGCTACTAGTAATAATCTCGTTATTAGCAGTCCATAAAGCCTCAATATCGGATGTTGTAGCAGTCATACCAGAACCTACAGAGAACGTTTGTGTATTAGCAACCATAACGTTGTTTAAAAGGTTTCCTGTACCGTTGTTATAATTATCATATACTGACTGTTGGTTCATCCTGATTCCCCTTGGATATCCTACAAACACAGAGTTAGCAATGGTAACAGCAGTTCTTCTTCTTAAATCAATTGAATGCTGGTAGTTTGCGTTGATGCTCTGGTCGCTTGTTAATTTAGGACCGAATGATGTAAAGTTTGAGAATACACCTGTAGTAAGAAATTCAGTAACGTTGTCGTTAGGGCCGTTATCACACTCAAATGCGTTCGAACCAGACTGGTCAGCATAGCTTGGGTAACGTACATCAAGACCGAACTGTACTTTTCCAGAAAAACCAAAGTCAACGTCAAAGCTATCATCCCATGATGCGAAAGATATAAGGTTTTTACCGTTTACTGAACCACCAAACCATTCAAAACCATCGTCACCACCAAACGAAACCTGACAGTTTTCTAATACAGTCTGCCTGCCTACACCACCTAAAGTAATAGAGTTAGTTTCGTTATTTGGAGTAAGCTCTATACCTGCAAACTCTACACGAAGATATTTCATTATACCTGAATTGTCATTGTCATCAGATCCTCCGTATGATACAGCAGGAGCAATACCCTCTATAACCGGGCTGGACTGGTTTACCCTTGCCTTACCCAAAACTACAAGTCCGCCCCAGTCACCTCTGTCTCTTGAGCCTGCCGGTAGTACAGATGTCATAACTATAGGCTCAGATACTGTGCCTTCTGCCATAATTTTTCCACCCGGAGCAATAATCAAAGTACCTTTGGTAGCTTTATCACCATAAATTACTGTGCCAGGATTAATGGTAAGTACTTGTCCTTCGTTAACAAAAACCTGTCCTTTTAAAAGGTATTTTCTGTCTTTTGTTAATGTTTGTGTCTGTATGGCACCTGTAAGTTCTACTAAATCTCCAGGATTTTCTCCTCCACCTGGGTTTGTGCTATCATCATCACTGCTGCAAGAAGTAATCATCAGCATAGATGTAAAGATTCCTGCTAAATAAAAAAGACCTTTTTTCATGTTTAAAAAATTAAATTAATTGTGTTAATAGTTAAAAGTTATATGATACGTTAAGTGAAAAATGCGTTCCTCTCCTGAAAGATGATATTACGTTATCATTCTCCGGTTTAATTTTATTGTCCCTGTTACTGTCCTCAAAAATTCGGTATTCAGCATTTAGTAAGTCCTGTATTCCCAGCCTTACAGTGGTTTTATTAAAGGTTTTAGATATAGTAAGGTCCAGGTTATCCCTTGACAGTTCATACCAGCTTGGGAAGTTATTATCTCCTACAGAAAATATCCTGTCGCCAAACCTGTTATAAACCACATTTACATTAAGCCCTTTATCCTCATCTGCATAACCAAGTGCTGCATTAATGATGTAGGGTGACTGCCCCTGTAATGGCCTTACACGCTCCTGTGCTACAGCCCCTGCGCCAAGGTCAACTTCTGATATTATATAGGAAGCATTTATATTAGCCGAAAGGCGGTCAAAGAAAACAAGGTCAAACAGTCCGCTGAAAGATTTTTTAACTTCCAGCTCTACACCAAAGTTATTTGCGTTGTCGGCATTGTTGTATCTAAACTGTGGGCTTTCCCCCGCTATAAGCGTATTGAACTCAATTGGCTTATCAAACTTTTTATAAAAACCACCAAAACTTATAAGCTCATTTTGTGTAGGATAAAATTCATACCTAAAGTCAAGGTTGTCTATAGTGGCTGTTTCAAGATTTTCATTACCCTCAATAACCACATCATACAGGTAATCGTAAAAAAGGAAAGGAGCAAGTTCCCTAAATTCAGGCCTGTTTACAGTACGGCTGTAAGCAAACCTTAAAATAGAATTTTCATTTACATTATACCCAACGTTAAGCGATGGCAGTATAGAGGTAATAGGGTTGTTTACGTTTACAGATTCACCACTTATCCTGCTGGAATTAAGTGTTTGTATATTGTGTTCTGCCCTTATACCTGCTGTTATGTCAAACCTGCCCAAGGGTAGTTCTGACTGAAAGTAACCTGCAAAATAAGTGTTGTCGCCAGTATAAGAGTCTTCAGGGCGTGTACCCGAACGCAAAGACCATCCGTCAACGTCATTTACGTTTGCACTGTTAAAAGTTTCAGATAATGGTAGGGTTTTTAATTCCTGCCTTCTTGCCTCGTTATTCACATAGCCCGGTATAAGGTAAGTAAAGTACTGTGCAGAGAAGTCTCTTTTCCTATAGCTGGCATAGTAACCACCTTTTAGCCTTATATTGCCTATATCTTCACCGTCTTTATTCCTCTCTATGTCATAAGTATAATTAACACCATTGTTTACAGAATATTCAGACAGCATTCCATAATATCTTCCTGCATCAAAAGGGTTAGATGATGGAGGATCAATAATAACATACGATGCATCGGGCTGCCCTGCAGGCCTAAAGGTTCTTATCCTCCTAAAGTCAGGCATGTTGTCAGAAATATTGTTGTAGCCTATAACCCAGTCAAGTTTTTTATTGGTAGTGCCAAAGTTGTGGTCTCCTTCAAGCTGGTTTGTATATATAAAGCGGCTTTGGTAAATCATGTAATAGTTTTTCATTTCATCTTCACCCCTTTGCAGGTAATTAAAACCCTCCCTTATAGTAGTCTCATGCGTGCCCTGCTGATTAAGCAGGTTTTTAAACTTTATTTTTGAGTTTTGCCCTAAGCGCAGCATCCAGTTAGATAAAAATGTAGTGCGCACTGTGTTTTGGGATATAGCATCCTGATAGTCATCCCTTAGTGGTGGGCGTACTTCGCCTGCGTTTAATGATGTATATCTTTTAAACTCCCTGTTTAGGTTTTGGTAAGAGTTAGAGTAAGATATACCGTTTACAGTAAACAGGCTGTTATCTCCCTTAAGGTTTATTTTCCTGCCCAGGCTCATCCCTACCCCGGTATCAAAAAAAGCGGTACTCTCTGTAGGGTTCCAGTTGTTTGGTAAAGTGTTAGCCTGTTCGGCCGGAATTATACCTGTTGAAGGCGTTTGAAAGTTGCTGGGAAGTGACCTGTAGTTTTTATCAAACCCAAGCCAGTCGGTACTGGAACCTTCAGTCTGCATTTGTGTTTCAAATGTAGTACCCGGCCTGTAGCCAAAACCTACTTCTGCTTTTGTAAATTCAGTAGTATTTTCAGATGTGGTAACAGCAATAATACCTCCTGCAAAATCTCCCGGCATATCAGCAGAGCCGGTTTTGTATATCATCATCTTATCCAGCGCGCTGGTAGGTATCAGGTCAAAAGAAAAAGTTCTTTTGTCAATTTCTGTACTTGGGGCTATAGAGTTGTTCAGTAATACATTGTTATATCTTTCGCTAAGCCCCCTTATCATTACAAATTTACCTCCCACAATGGTTACCCCCGGTACACGTTGTACAGCCTCAGCGGCATTTCCATCAGTAGATTTTGCCATCTGCTCTGCCGAAATAGCACTTACTACCTGTTTTGCTTCCCTCATTTCCAGCAAAATTGCGGTTTCAGTATTTCGTGTCCGTACAGATGTAAGCACTACATCTTCAAGCATTACACTTGTAGAAGCCAGTGCCTGGTTTATAACTTTGGTTTGCCCTGTTTTAACTATAACAGGAACCTCAACAGATTCGTATCCTAAAAAACTGAAAACAACAATATAAGTTCCTGCATCAATACTAAGTGAATATTTGCCATTTTCGTCAGTAGTGGTATTAACAGCAGTTCCTTTAATTACTACGCTTGCAAACGGAAGCGTTTCGTTATCCATATCTTTATCGGTTACAGTACCGGTTACAGTGCCTTGTTGTGCATAGGTAGCCGCGGTACTAAATAGTGCTAATAATAAAAGTTTTAAGTTCATTGTTTCGTGTTGCGTGTTTCGTGTATTATTTTGGTGCAAAGAAACCTTAGCAAAGCAACCTTACTGTTAATCAAAAGTTACGCTTCTGTTTGGTGTTCATTATTAAATTGTTAAGACATTAAATTATCGTTAACACCTTTGTTGGTTTTGTATTATCTTTACCTTTACAACCGCAAAACATACACGAAGTGTTATTATGAAAAAAAGAGACATTAAGATCTTATTGGTTGATGATGAGCAGGATATACTTGAAATAGTAGGGTATAATCTTTCTCAGGAAGGGTATCAGGTTGTAACGGCAAGTAATGGAAAGGAAGCCATAGCCAAAGCTAAAAAAGAACTTCCGCAGCTTATAATAATGGATGTTATGATGCCTGAAATGGATGGTATGGAAGCTTGTGAAAATATTAGGAAAATACCTGAGCTTAACAATGTCATTATTACATTTTTAACCGCAAGGAGTGAAGATTATTCTCAGGTAGCGGGTTTTGACGCAGGCGCAGATGACTATATTGCAAAACCAATAAAGCCAAAGTTATTGGTAAGCAAGGTAAAAGCGCTGTTAAGGAGGTTAAAAGAGGAAGAAGCCAAGGGCGATGTGCTAAATGTAGGCAATATAGAAATTAACCGTGAGGAATATAAAATTGTTATTGAAGATAAGGAAATAGTATTACCGAGAAAAGAATTTGAATTATTTTACCTGCTGGCTTCAAAACCGGGAAAAGTTTTTAAAAGAGAAGAAATTCTTGATAAAGTTTGGGGTAATGAAGTAGTTGTGGGCGGAAGGACGATAGATGTACATATTAGAAAACTCCGCGAAAAAATTGGTGACGATTTATTTAAAACCATAAAAGGTGTAGGGTATAAGCTGGAAATTTAGTGGCTGTAAACTTTAAGAAAACATACAAATTTGCTGTAAAATCAGCATTATATATCGCTTTATTTTCTACTGCCCTTGTGGCGGGACTGCATTATTATTTCTTTTCTGTAATAAACTGGCAGTTTGTCAGCGTTTTTGCCGGAGCTCTTTTTATTTTTTCATTCTTTGTACTGCAATACCGTGTAGAGCGGTTTATTTACCGTAGGGTAAAAAAGATATATGATGATGTATCGCTGTTAGAGTCCAGCTCTTTCAGAAATAAATCTATCACTACAGATATGGCGACCCTTACACGCGAGGTAGAAAAATTTGCAAAGGATAAAAAAATTGAGATAGAAACCCTTAAAATAAGGGAAGAATACCGCAGGGAGTTTTTAGGCAATGTTTCACACGAGCTAAAAACACCCCTCTTTACCGTTCAGGGATACCTGCTTACACTACTTGATGGTGCCATGAGCGATAAAACACTTCGTAAAAAATACCTCCAACGTGCTGAAAAAGGTGTGGAAAGGCTTATCTATATTGTTCAGGATTTAGATATGATTACTAAGCTCGAAGTTGGTGACCTTAACCTGAATTATACTAAATTTAATATTGTAGAGCTTATTCAGAATGTATTTGACCTGCTGGAGATGAAAGCAGATAAAAAAGGTATTATGCTAATGTTCGACATGAAATACCTAAAACCTGTAATGGTATATGCCGATCAGGAAAAAATACAGCAGGTAGTTACTAACCTTGTGGTAAACTCTATAAAATATGGTAAGGAAAACGGTACTACAGAAGTAAGTATAGAAGACCTTGTAAATAATAAAGTTATTGTACGCATTAAAGATAATGGCGAAGGCATAGCCGCCAAAAACATTCCCCGCCTTTTTGAGCGTTTTTACCGGGTTGATAAAAGCGGGGCGCGTTCAGAAGGAGGCTCAGGGCTTGGGCTGTCAATAGTTAAGCACATTATAGAGGGGCACGATGAAAAAATATATGTAGAGAGTAAATATGGCGAAGGTTCAGAGTTTTCCTTTACCCTCGAAAAAGATTAAATAAATCTTTCCACTTCACTTCCGTGCCTATATTCTTTAAGCCTTTATACAGGTCTGTTTTTTCCAGGTCGCTTATTTTAAAATTACTTTGCTTGGCATAAGGTACCAATCCTGCCTTTTTTAATTTGTGGGCAAGGTATTCCTGCTCATACTGTCCCGGGGTAGGTATAAAAAAAGCTTTTTTACCCAGTTGTGCCAAATCCATAATTGTTGTATAGCCAGAACGGCATAAAACCGTTTCACTTTCGTTAAAAGCCTGTTCCAGCGCAGCAGAATTCATAAAATTATAACTGGTTACATTGCCGTTTACAGTTACTTTTTCCTCTTTTTCTACCAGTCCCTTTACAAAAATTACCCTGCCATTATACAAAGGCAGTTCTTTTTCAAGTTTTGACTCAAGTATAGTGCGTTGCGGTTCGGGGCCGGAGAGTATCGCCATAAGGTCATACTTTTTAGGCAGGCATTTTTTATGCAGGCGGCTAAGCGGGCCTATGTATTTTACTTTTATACTATTCTCATCTTCCAGATGCCCCAGCTTGCCCGAAAGGTTCACAGATGTTTTTACATCGGGTACCCAGCACTCGCTATATTTTTTTATAAACATGCGGTGTATGGCAGATGTAAACCATGTTGTATTGCCGGTAAGCACATTTAGCTGGTGGGTAATAAACACACACGGAACTTTTGCTGTAAAAGCCCCAAGCCTGTTGTCGCTTATTACGCCCTGTATGTTGTGTTCCTTAATTAACCGTTGTACAGCAGTGTTTTCTTTCTTAACGGCTTTTATCATTTTTGGGAGCTGTGCTATCATTTTTAATTTAAAAAAAGATCCGCTTTTAGCATACTCAATTCGGTAAGCCGGCAGTTCAACAGCCTGCAGGTGAGGAAATTCTTTTTTTAAAAGCGAAAGGGCAACCCCGTCAGATGCTACAACAGGTTCAAAGTTATGGTTTTCCAGTGCTTTAATAACGGGTATGCAGCGTGTGGCATGCCCAAGCCCCCAATTTAAAGGTGCAACTAAAATTTTTTTCCTTTCCTGCAAAATGTTATTTTTTTGATAACTATTTAATAAGTGCAATCTAAAACTATTTCAGGTTTCGTATATTTCTCTAATTTTACCAAAATTTTAAATTTACACGTGGGAAGTAAGAATAAATTAAAACGTTTTAAAGAAAATGAAACTTTTGGCAATGTACTTCAGCCAACAAGGGAAGAGGCGGTAGCAGGAGATTTTTCTTTAAAAGGAAAGTGGAACAGCGATTTCTTTAAAAATAATAACCCTATTGTTTTAGAGCTTGGCTGTGGTAAAGGTGAGTATTCTGTAGGTCTTGCTGAACGGTATCCCGATAAAAACTTTATTGGTATAGATATTAAAGGTGCGCGCTTTTGGCGTGGTGCAAAAACAGCCGTAGAAAACGGGCTTACCAATGTTGCTTTCCTGCGTACACAGATAGAGCTTATAGAACACTTTTTTGCAGCGGGAGAAGTAGCCGAAATATGGATAACGTTTCCTGACCCGCAAATAAAATATAAGCGTACCAAGCACCGCATGACAAACTCTGAGTTTTTGCAGCGTTACAAAAAAGTACTTTGTGAAGATGGTGTGGTAAATTTAAAAACCGACAGCGAGTTTATGCACGGTTATACACTTGGTTTATTGCATGGCGAAGGACATGAGGTTGTATATGCCAACCATAATGTATATAAAAACGAAGGCAGCCCCGAAATTGTAACAGCTATACAGACTTTTTACGAAAAACAATACCTTGAAAAGAATAAGCCTATAACCTACATTCAGTTTAAAATTAAATAGTATGGAAATTATACTGCCGATTCTTTTGGGTATCACCTTATCATCGGGGGGTGTAATCCTGCCGGGGCTGCTAAACATGACGGCTGTTAAAATAAGCCTTAGGGACGGTAGGCGACGGGCAATAATATTTTCATTAGGGGCTACTGCTGTAGTGCTTATACAGTGTTATATAGCTGTTACCTTTGCAAAATTTATTGACAGAAATCCTGAAATAAAGGACCTTTTACAGGAAATAGGGCTGGGTGTTTTCTTAGTGCTTACCATATATTTTATATTCGTTGCAAAAGCCCCACGCCTAAAGGTAGATAATGAAGATGAAGCTGTAAAACTGAGGAGTAAGACAGGAGAATTTTTTTTAGGCGTTTTGCTTTCAGCTTTAAATTTTTTCCCTATACCTTATTATGTGTTTGTTAGTATAACATTATACACTTACGGTTATTTTTATTTTACGCCCCTTTATTTATTTCTGTTTGTAACAAGTGCCGTTATAGGTACATTTTCTACGTTTTACCTTTATATTGCCTTCTTTAAAAAAATAGGAACTAACGCAGACTTTTTAATGCGCAATATAAACTACATTATAGGTAGTATAACCGGGCTTATTGCGCTCATCACTTTTATAAGGATTATGCGCGCAGCGTAAAACAGCAGCCCTATGCCAAAGCAGGGAGAAGATAATTTTTTCGAAAAAGTATATGCTGTTGCACGGCAGATACCGTATGGCAGGGTAACATCCTATGGGGCTATAGCAAAATTTCTGGGGGCGGCACGTTCTGCCAGGATGGTGGGCTGGGCAATGAACGCTTCTCATGGCTTAGACGATGTACCCGCACACCGGGTAGTTAACAGGATAGGGCTGCTTACAGGCAAACATCACTTTGAAGGTACTAACCTTATGCAGCAATTGCTCGAAAATGAAGTTATTAAGG
>JBQGDD010000379.1:0-2603 GCA_052038845.1 Dyadobacter sp.
CACCAGAGGAAAATATGGGTGATATCGTAGGTGATATTAACCGTAGGAGAGGCCAGGTAAATGATATGGGTGACAGGGCAGGAGCTAAAACCATTAAAGCATTTGTTCCGCTTTCAGAAATGTTTGGTTATGTAACAACATTAAGAACATTATCTTCAGGTAGGGCAACATCTACAATGGAATTTTCTCACTATGCTGAGACGCCTTCTAATATATCAGAAGAAGTTATTAAAAAAGCTAAAGGCAACGCTTAATCTAAAAGAAAATGAGTCAGAAAATCAGAATAAAACTAAAATCATACGATCACAGCCTTGTAGATAAGTCGGCAGAAAAGATCGTTAAAACTGTAAAGAGTACCGGAGCAGTGGTTACAGGCCCAATTCCGTTACCTACACACAAAAAGATTTTTACTGTGCTGCGTTCTCCGCACGTAAATAAAAAATCAAGGGAGCAGTTTGAAGTAAGTTCATACAAAAGGCTTCTTGATATATACAGTTCATCTTCAAAAACTATTGATGCTTTAATGAAATTAGAGCTTCCAAGTGGTGTTGAAGTAGAAATCAAAGTGTGATAAAATAGATATGACTTTAAGGATTGAGTATTGGGTTAATCCCTTTACTCAATCTTTATATATCATAAATAAAATTAATAAGTAGTAATTTATAATTATTTAATATGTCTGGGTTAATTGGTAGAAAAATTGGCATGACCAGTATTTTCGATGAAAACGGAAAAAACATTCCGTGTACAGTAATCGAAGCTGGACCATGCGTTGTTACCCAAGTCAGAACCAACGAGGTTGACGGGTATAAAGCGTTGCAACTTGGTTTCGATGACAAAGGAGAAAAGCATGTAGTTAAAGCGGCAGCAGGCCACTTTAAAAAGGCTGGTACTCCTGCAAAGAAAAAAGTCATTGAATTCAAGTATTTTGAAAAAGAACATAACTTAGGGGATGTCCTTACTGTAGATTTGTTTAGTGAAGGCGAATTTGTAGATGTACAGGGTGTTTCTAAAGGTAAAGGTTTCCAAGGTGTTGTAAAACGTCATGGATTTGGTGGTGTTGGCCAGGCTACACACGGTCAGCATAACCGTTTAAGAGCACCGGGTTCTGTTGGAGCATCTTCTTATCCTTCAAGGGTATTTAAAGGGATGCGTATGGCAGGAAGAATGGGAGGAGATAATGTAACAGTACAAAACCTTAGAGTTTTAAAAGTAGTAGCAGATAAAAACCTGCTAGTGGTAAAAGGATGTGTTCCGGGCCATAAAAACTCTTACGTAATCATTCAAAAGTAATGGAAGTAAAAGTATTAGATATCAACGGAAAAGAAACTGGCAGAACGATTACTCTTTCTGATTCAGTATTCGCAATTGAGCCTAATAATCATGCTGTATATCTTGATGTTAAACAATATTTAGCTAATCAAAGACAAGGTACTCATAAAGCTAAGGAAAGAGCAGAAGTAACCGGTAGTACACGCAAGATTAAAAAACAAAAGGGTACTGGTACTGCACGTGCAGGAAGTATAAAAAACCCATTGTTTAAAGGTGGGGGAACTGTTTTTGGGCCAAGGCCAAGAAGCTATTCTTTCAAATTAAACAAAAACCTTAAGCGCCTTGCAAGAAAATCTGCACTGGCAATTAAAGCAAAAGATTCAAATTTAGTGGTTGTTGAAGATTTCAATTTTGAAACGCCAAACACTAAAAATTTCATTAATGTTTTGAAAGCTTTAGGGTTAGATAATAAAAAATCTTTATTTGTGTTGGGAGAGTCAAATAAAAACGTATATTTGTCGTCACGCAATTTAAAGGCTACTAATGTTGTAACTTATTCAGAATTAAGTACTTATGCGATATTAAACGCAAATAGCCTTGTTCTTTTAGAAAGCGCATTAGGAGGAATTGAAGAAAATTTAAGCAAATAATAGGCCATGAGTATCATAATTAAACCTATCATTACTGAAAAAATAACTAAAGACGGTGAGGTTTTTAACCGTTTTGGTTTTATTGTAAACAAAAAAGCAAACAAGATACAGATAAAAAATGCCGTTGAGGCTGCTTATGGTGTTTCTGTTGTTGATGTTAATACAATGAATTACAGGGCTGATAGATCGGTTAAATACACTAAGAGTGGTTTAATCTCAGGAAAGACAAATGCCTATAAAAAAGCAATTGTACAAGTACAGGAAGGTGAAACAATAGATTTTTATAATAATATCTAATAGAACATGTCAGTTAGAAAATTAAAACCTATTACCCCGGGTCAGCGTTTTAGAGTTGTAAATAGCTTTGACACTATTACAACTGATAAGCCGGAGCGTTCATTGATCGCACCGAAAAAAAACTCAGGCGGTAGAAATAGTCAAGGAAAAATGACCATGCGTTATACAGGCGGTGGTCATAAGCAAAGGTATCGTATCGTTGATTTTAAAAGGGCTAAAGCAGGAGTTCCTGCTACGGTTAAAACTATTGAGTATGATCCGAACCGTTCTGCATTTATTTCTCTATTGTCTTATGCTGACGGACAAAAAACATATATCATTGCACAAAATGGTTTACAGGTAGGACAAACTGTAGTTTCAGGCGAAGGTGCTGCACCAGAAATT
>JBQGDD010000380.1:0-3244 GCA_052038845.1 Dyadobacter sp.
AGTTCGTCTTCCCTAATGTAATATATAGTAACCTTACGGTTTTTTGCCTTATCGGGCAGCATTTTATGCCTTTTGCCAAAACTCCGTGTCTTAAAATCTTCCCTTATCATTATTTTGCCGTTTATCAGTCCGAAAACATGATTTACCCTGCGCTGGGCTAAAGTATCATTAAAACCTGTAGAGCCATCTTCATCAGTATATCCATTAATAGCAACTACTTTAGATTTTTGGTTAGCACTTAGCCATGCTTTTATCAGGTCGAGATCATTTTGCTTAAGCTCATATTTATTTGAGTCAAAATAAACTGACACTTCTTTTTGCGCTGCCGCAAGTAGGGGGACTATATATAGTATAATAAATACAACTGCTTTTTTCATTCTTCAGGCTATTATTAAAATCAAAAATATGCAATTATTACCCGTATTCCTAAACTGTTACTACAATTAAGACAGCTATTACAGTACAAATGCATTTCATTATTCAGGTAATGGATAAAACCTGTTATTGATATAACGGGGCAACAATATGTTTAGTGCATAAAAAAGCCTGCCACATATTGTGGCAGGCTGCTCAAAATAATTTTTTATGAAATAATATTACCTGGTAAATAATAATTCCCTGTATTTAGTTAGTGTCCATATCTCATCATCAACTAAAAGTTCCAGTTTATCGCAATGTTTTCTTATTACATCAAAATATGGCTTTACTTTATCACAGTAAGCGTTTGCCATTTCTTCGGCAGTTTTTAAAAGGTTTGCTTCTTTGCGCTCCTCTGTCATCTCATCAACTTTACTGTTAATCCCTGCTATGTGTTCAGAAATTTCTTTTATAAGGTTAATCTGCTCCCTGCCAATGGTTTCATACTCTTTACCAAAAATATCCTTAAGCCCCCTAACATTTTCTATAAGCGTGTTTTGGTAGCGTATTGCTGTAGGTACAACATGGTTGCGTGCAATATCGCCCAGTACCCTGCTTTCTATCTGGATTTTTTTAGTGTATTCTTCAAGTTCAATTTCATAACGCGCTTCCACCTCCACATGGTTCATAACCTTAAGTTCATCAAAAAGCTCAAATGCTTCTTTAGATACTTTGGCCTTTAATGCCCTTGGTGTTGTTTTATGGTTGCTCAGTCCGCGTTTAGCCGCCTCAACTTCCCACTCTTCGCTGTATCCGTCGCCTTCAAAAAGAATATTTTTAGTTTCTTTAATATATTCTCTTAATACATTAAATACTGCATCATCTTTTTTCATGCTTTTGTCAGCAACAAGCTTATCTACTTCTTTTTTAAAGTCTTTAAGCTGTTTGGCAACAATACTGTTAAGTATTGTCATGGCGTTGGCGCAGTTTGCACTCGAACCTACGGCCCTAAATTCAAATTTATTTCCTGTAAAGGCAAAAGGTGAAGTCCTGTTCCTGTCGGTATTATCAAGCAATACATCCGGAATTTTGCCTACTACGTTAAGCTTAAGATCGGTTTTTTCCTGTGGAGAAAGTTTGCCGGATGATACTCCCTGCAATTCGGCAAGTACCTTTGTAAGCTGCTCTCCTATAAATACAGATATAATTGCCGGAGGTGCTTCATTAGCACCAAGCCTGTGGTCATTTGATGCTGTAGCTATAGATGCCCTCATTAACTCTTCATAACGGTGTACCGCTTTTATAGAAGTGATAAAGAAAGTTAAAAACTGCAGGTTGCTCATTGGCGTTTTGCCGGGGCTTAATAAATTCACACCCGTATCTGTAGCTAAAGACCAGTTATTGTGCTTACCCGAACCATTTACACCCTGAAATGGCTTTTCATGCATTAGCACCCTGAAGTCATGACGCTCTGCAACCTTTTGCATAACATCCATCAAAAGAGAGTTGTGGTCTACTGCAAGGTTAGCCTCTTCAAAAATAGGAGCTAACTCAAACTGGTTTGGTGCCACCTCGTTATGGCGTGTTTTTACAGGAATACCCAAAAGCATACACTCATTTTCAAGATCCCTCATATAATTCAGTGCCCTTGTGGGTATAGAACCAAAATAATGGTCTTCTAACTGTTGCCCTTTTGCAGAAGAGTGACCTAATAAAGTACGCCCTGTTAAGATAATATCGTGCCTTGTATTAGCAAGTGCGGCATCAATAAGGAAATATTCCTGCTCCCACCCTAAAGTAGCTGTAACTTTTTTTACGTTTTTATCAAAGTAACGACACACGCTTGTTGCAGCTTCATCTACTGCCGCAAGGGCCCTTAATAATGGAGTTTTATAATCTAAAGCCTCGCCGGTGTATGATACAAACACTGTAGGTATGCACAGTGTAGTGCCAAAAATAAATGCCGGCGATGTAGGGTCCCAAGCTGTATATCCCCTTGCCTCAAATGTATTCCTTATTCCTCCGTTAGGAAAACTTGAAGCATCAGGCTCCTGCTGAACCAACTGGCTGCCGCCAAACTTTTCTACCGGGTCACTGCCATCATAAGATGTTTCAAAAAAGGCATCATGCTTTTCAGCCGTTGTACCTGTTAAAGGCTGAAACCAGTGAGTATAGTGTGTTACACCTTTAGATAGTGCCCACTCCTTCATACCCATGGCAATATAATCTGCCAGTTTACGGTCTATTTTTATGCCATGCTGCACAGCGTTTCTTACCGCTTTGTAGGCCTCTGGAGTTAAAAACTGACGCATTGCTTTGTCATTAAAAACATTACTTCCAAAAATCATAGATTTTTTGTCAAGTTCTTCCAGCACAACGGGCTTCCTGTTGGCGGTTTCCTTAAGAGCATCGAAACGAAATGTAGACATGAAATTAATTATTAAGTTATTATTAATATAATTCTTCGGTACAAAGATATAAAAAAATGAATATCACATTATCTAACCCCTATTTTTTTAGGGGTAACTATTAATAAACAACATTTATAATAATCTTGACCCCTAAAATAAAACCATGCCAAACATAAATTAAATAGAATCTTTAATAAAAATTTAATTATGTAATTTGTAAAATAAGCCCCTAATCATAAAACTCAATTTTAAAATACATAAACTTTTGTTAATAGTGTTAAATATATTTTAATCAAACAGCACTCTGAGTGAAAATACCATAATTTCGTTTCTGTATTAATAATCTATATAACACAAATAAGTTATGAGCAATAAAAAAGTAATAATAGGTATAGCAGCAGGTGTTGCTGCGCTTGCAACTGCAGGACTTATAATAGCAAAAAAAAGAAGAAACAGCCAAAGGCTGCATGAACAGG
>JBQGDD010000381.1:0-2026 GCA_052038845.1 Dyadobacter sp.
AATGGCCTGTTTCAACTATTCAAAGCGGTATAATTATCCTTGATATAAATACAGAAACCAAAGCTGAAAAGGATAAGAATAGGGAAGGGTATTTGTTCCTTTCTGATTATTTTTCAGAAAAGAGTAAGAAATAATTGTATGATATAACAAATTGACATAAAAGAGGATTAATTTCCTCTTTTTTATTTGATGTGCTCTAAATCAAAATGCGTAAATTTGCCTTACAATTTTAAACATACAAAAAACTATACTTATGAGTTCATTTGACGTAGTCGTTATAGGTTCAGGTCCCGGAGGATATGTGTCAGCAATTCGTTGTTCGCAACTGGGTTTTAAAACTGCAATTATAGAAAAATACCCAACACTGGGAGGTACCTGTCTTAATGTGGGCTGTATCCCGTCTAAAGCACTACTTGACTCTTCTCACCACTACCATGACGCTACTACGCATTTTAAAGAACACGGTATTGATATATCCGGAAAAATTAAAGTGAATTTCGAGCAGATGATAGCCCGTAAAAAGGGTGTTGTTGACCAAAATGTGAGCGGTATTAAATACCTGATGGATAAAAATAAAATCACTGTTTTAGAAGGTACAGGCTCTTTTGAAGATGCTACCCACCTAAAGGTGACTAAAGAAGACGGTTCATCTGAAACGGTAGAGGCTAAAAATATTATTATCGCTACAGGTTCTAAACCAGCAAACCTTCCATTCATAAAAATAGATAAAGAAAGAATTATTACTTCTACAGAGGCTCTAAAGCTTAAAGAAGTACCTAAGCACCTTATCATTATTGGTGGTGGTGTTATAGGACTTGAGCTAGGGCAGGTTTATCTTCGCCTTGGTGCACAGGTATCTGTAGTAGAATATCTTGACAGGATAATACCCGGTATGGATGCTTCGCTTTCTAAAGAACTTACTAAGGTGCTTAAAAAGCAGGGTATGAAGTTCTATACTTCTCACAAAGTAAAATCTGTTGAGAAAAAAGGTAAAGAAGTAAAAGTTGAAGCTGAAAATGCAAAAGGAGAAACTATAACCCTTGACGGCGATTATGCATTGGTATCTGTAGGGCGTCGCCCGTTTACAGATGGGCTTGATGCTGATAAAGCAGGTGTTAAAGTATCTGATAAAGGTATGATTGAGGTAAACGACCATTTACAGACTAACGTGAAAAATATTTATGCTATTGGCGATGTGGTTCGTGGAGCTATGCTTGCGCACAAAGCAGAAGAAGAAGGTGTATTTGTAGCAGAAACTATTGCAGGGCAAAAACCTCATATTGACTATAACTTAATACCGGGTGTAGTTTATACATGGCCGGAAGTTGCCGCTGTTGGTAAAACAGAAGAACAGCTTAAAGAAGCAGGAGTAGAGTATAAATCTGGCAGTTTTCCATTTAAGGCATTAGGTCGTTCCCGTGCGAGTATGGATACTGATGGGTTTGTAAAAATACTTGCTGATGCTAAAACGGATGAAGTACTGGGTGTACACATGATAGGTGCACGTACTGCCGACCTTATTGCCGAAGCGGTAACAGCTATGGAGTTTAAAGCGTCTGCCGAAGATATTTCGAGAATGTCTCATGCACACCCAACCTATGCAGAGGCAGTTAAAGAAGCAGCCCTTGCCGCAACGGATAACAGACCATTACATATGTAATTATAGCATTATAAATAGTAAAACCCATTCTGTTACAGAATGGGTTTTTTTATGCTTTTTTAATATTGTACTTTTGGAATGCTTTAATTTAAGGAATGAGAACTAATACCAGCTTTACAATACAGAACCCCGAACATTTTAAACAGCAATTATTGCAATGGGCACAGCAGTTTAGGGAAATTGTATTTTTAGACAGTAACAATTATCATCAGAAATATACTTCGTATGATGCTGTCCTGGCTGTAGATGCCCCTACTTCTGTACAGACAGATTATTATAATGCTTTTGAAGACCTTGCTACCTATCAGCAAATTACAAAAGACTGGATATTTGGCTACCTGTCTTATGATCTTAAAAATGATACAG
>JBQGDD010000382.1:0-8957 GCA_052038845.1 Dyadobacter sp.
CCTACAAGCATTGCCGTTATAAACTGCATAGGTTTTTCTGTTAGCCGGGTAAGTATTTTAGATAAAAATGTAGTTTGTTTTCTTTCTACACCAAGATACACTTTGTTAGAAGACACATAAGCTATCTCCATACCCGAAAAAAAAGCGGATAAAAATAAACAGAGTACTATTATTACCGCTTCCATAAGCTAATTATCTGTTTCTGTTTTTAAACTTTTTAGCATAATGCATCCTGAAAAAAAACATAAATACCGCTATAGCTGCAAAAAAGAAATAAAGGTAACCGTCTTCCCCGTCCTGCCGTGCCTCAATGCCTGCATAAACAAAAAAAGCGCCTACAACTAAATATAAATATGATACAATTTTAAGATAACCCATTTTATTTTTCATCAAGATTATTAAACTGCCCGGTATTTCTCTGCATATTATAAACTTTAAAATCTTTACTGAAGTCTATGCCCGGGCCTTCAAGGTATCCACCTTCTCCATCAGTAAATTTAAAATATTTTTCCGTATAAAACCAGTCATTCTTCTGGTCGTAGTATAATTGATCTGTTTCCAGCACCTTGCCATCGCTGGATGTTATCTTAACATTACCCTGTAAATCTATAATATCAGTATCTGCATAAGTTATTGCATAGTCAGATACAACATAGCTTTCTTCCTTATTTTCACTAATAAGGGTTACATCTACACCTTTAGGAAATTCATTAAAGCCATATTCAAGGTTAGAGTAGTCCAGCATAAGCGGACTTACCAATATAGCTTTTACCTTACCCGAATCTGTATATTTAAGGTTAATATTTTCAGACTGCCCGACTGGGCTGAATTCAACACTATTAATGCGCTGCACATCCTTAAAATTACTTTCGCAGGAAACAAGTAAAAAGGCAAAACAGAAAATAAAAAGAAAGTACTTAGTATAAGTTGCCATCCTAAATATTTGGAACAGTGATTGTTTCATTTATCCAGCAACCATAGGTTACAGTTGCATTTTTCTTTATCCCTGCGGCTTTGGCATCATCTTTAGTTGGGACATTCTCATTAAACTGCTCAACCATTGCGGTAACCGTTGGTTGATATTTAGGCTCTGCTACAGCCGCCTTTTTTACAGTTTGTATAGCAAGCCAGTTAAGTGCTTTTGTTTCAAATTCATTCAGTCCGCAATCTGCCCCGGCAGCCATATACATTTGCGCCAGCAGTATGTATGGCCTGCCATTTTTATCATCTAATGCGGTTGCTTTTGTCAGATAGTCCTTTGCAGTAGCTTTATCTGAGTTTCTTACAAACTCTGCAATATCAATATAAAGCCCTGCCTTTTTTTTAGGGTTCGGCTCTAAATTAACCGCTTTATTAAAATAATCAAGCGCTGCATTTAAGTCCCTTTTTCTCAACAACACCATACCGGCTGTGTACGCATTGTCGGCATTGGGATTAATTTTAAAAAGCTGCTCTGCCCCAATCCACAATACAGGAGAGCTGAAACATTTATTGTTATACATAACATTAACCATAGCACCAACGCGGTTAGCATCTGTTTTATAAGCCTCGTAGTCTTTTTTGTAATAAGCCTCCAGCTTTTCGCACGAAAAATGTTTTGCTGCCAGTAGCGATATATTGTCATTTACTGCATCAAGCCCGTCAAGTTCAATTTCGGCATTAGCTACATACTGGGTTTCATCTTCAGTAAGGCGTTCTTCCTCTTTCTTTTTAAGCAGCGATTTATTTTTTGCCGCTACTATACCCTTAACTTCGATTATGTGTGCAGTTAACTTAGCGTATTTGTCTATAAACTCATCCTGTGTTGCCTTAATTTTCGCAGACTCATACTGCTGGAGATAAAGCATAAAATAAGTTTGTATCGCCTCATGGTCCATCAGCCTTTTTGCACCTCCTTTAAATGAGTTATCCAGTATCTTATATACCTCATCATCTTTAGCCAAGGAGTATTCTTTTAAAAGCATAGCCCTTTTAGCGTCACTGTCAGACCCGGGGAATTTCTTTTGATAGTCTGCATAAAGCGAAAGCAGGCTTTCAATAAACTTTTGCCTGTCTTCCTCCTTTCGGGACGCTTCAGCATGATACTTAAGCACCTTTTCGCCATAAATGTATATAGTATCGTTATACGATGGACATTTTTCACGAAGGAAAGTTAACCGCGCCAAAGCATCATCATACGACTTAGAAATTGTTTTTGATTTAAAATCCTCGAAATTTTCTTTGCATTCAGTTGTCTGTGCAAAAACAGCTCCTGACACAAAAGCATTTAAAAAAAGTACAAAAAACACTATTTTTTTCATATCTCCCCCGGATTTTAAGAGTTTTTAGTCATACTTACGCTTAACAAACCACCTGTCGTTAAGTGAAAGGCTGACAAATATATTCATATAATTTTCCTGTATAAGCCCGGCGTTAGTTGTTCCCCTCCTGCCAAGCTCCATACCAATATTAAGATTAGAAGCCCCTATAACGCCTCCCAGCGGGAAGCCCATACCAAGTGTTACTCCATAATCATCTACAGACTGATTATTTATTACCAAGCCTGTTTTTTCATATTTAACACCTGCACGGTAAGTTACCCTACTAAGATAACTGTTAAAAGACATATAGTTGGGAATATAATATCCGCCCAATACCATTTTATGCGAAGTTTCAAAACCCGCCTGTGTTACATTATCAAAGCGGTTGCCTAATTCATTACTCTCACGAAAAGTATATTCTGCACCGGCAAACCATTTTAAAGGCAAACCTACACCTGTACCTACTGAAAAGCTGGAAGGCATCCGTACATTACCCTGAGCAACAATCTGACCAATTTCTTCAATAACTACTTCCTGATCATTGTTAGTAATCATTATAGAAGCAAATTCCCTGTTGGTAGTACTGTTTAAATTACTCTGAGGCATATAGGTGGCACTGGTAAACCAGTTATATTTCTCATTTATTTTTGTTTGGTACATAGCCCCAACATTAAATGAAACGCCCCCATAATCTGAATAATTTATTTCTCTTGTGGGGTACTGTATCAGTGCTTCGGGTATCCCCGTTATAGACCTGGTTTCAATAGACCCGAAGTTATACTGAAAATCAGCACCTACACTTAATTTTGGAGTTATCTGGTACGATGCTCCAAAGAAAACACGGTTTAACCCCCCGGTTCCACTAAACCTCCTGTAGCGGCTCATATTGTCATCGCCCATTATAGTATTCTCTATCCTGTAGCCTACGGCACTGTATGGCATAAGACCAAAACCAATACCTACTTTATTAAACGGTATGGCAACGGCAATATAATCTAAAGTAGTACGGCTTGCCCTGTCAGACTCAGTTTGTGTTTTAAAAGTAGTGTTATTTACACTGCCCGATAAGGTAAACGAGGTAAATTTTAAAGAACTATATGAAGCAGGGTTTTGCAGGTTTATATGGATACTGTCCGGCATTATACTTAACCCTCCCATAGACCTGTTTTCTGCAGTACCTTTAAACTTAATATCGCCAATGCCGTAATAGGAATAAGGAGACGCGTTATTTTCCTGTGAAAAGGCAGCACATGAGATAAGTATAGCAAAGCCTGTAACAATTTTTCTGATCATTTTTTATTTGTATATAAATATAATTGGTTCAAACTATCCAGCAGGAAATTTGAATTGGCAAATATGGTGCTTTTTAACCGTTTAGCCAAAAATTCAGCATCACCTCCTGTTAATATTATTTTTAGTCCCTGATACTCTTGTTCATAACGCTTTATAAAGCCTTCAATCTCATACAGCAGCCCGTTTACAGCACCAGAGTGCATAGATGCTATAGTTGAATTCCCAACATAACCGGCAGGCATTTCAGGGTATAACAACGGAAGTTTTTCTGTAAAATTATGCATAGCATTATATCTAAGCTGCAAACCGGGAGAGATAGCGCCACCATGATAGTTATTTGCAGCATCGCAAAAATCATACGTAACACACGTACCTGCATCTATAACCAGCCTGTTGCTGTCAGGAAAACCAAGCACAGCACCCGCTGTAAGCACCATCCTGTCTACACCAAGTGTGGCAGGGGTAGCATAACCATTTTTAAAAGGAAATGCGTAGTCATGGTTTATTACGCTAACCGACGAACGGTTTTCAAGCCACAGCAATGTGCTGTTTTCCATTTTTCCTACCGAGGAAAGTATGGTAAAGGCTATTTTAGGGTATTGATTAAAAATTTTTTGAAAAAAAATTTCAGCATCATTTTTATAAAAAATAAATTTCTCCTTTAAAGCATCTTGCTCAAAAACAGCAGCTTTAAATTTTGTGTTACCCACATCTATGGCTAAAAGCATTATCTCTTTGTTAGTATGGCAAAGATACAAATTGATTTTTTTTCTGTTTTGTTTTGCATAATATAAAAATGGTTCTATATTTGCACCCGCAATAGCAACGGTACCTTAGCTCAGTTGGTAGAGCAATGGACTGAAAATCCATGTGTCCCTGGTTCGATTCCTGGAGGTACCACGAAACCCGCTCAATGAGCGGGTTTTTGCATTTTATACCTTTAAGGTCTTTATACTTATCTATACTCTGGGTTATCAAAACCCCATCGCGTGCCTTTATCCCATTCTTCTTTAGAATTACCGTAAGCCGGGTATCCACCTGCCGATTTCAGCATCTTTGCAAGGTGCAAAAGGTTATACGTCATAAAAGTGGTATTCCTGTTGGTAAAATCATTTTCTTTGGCATTAGCCTCTTTATCAAGGTAGCTCGGACCCGGACCTACTTCGCCCACCCAGCCACAATCTGCCTGTGGAGGGATAGAGTAGCCTATGTGCTGTAACGAATATAAAATACCCCTTGCAGTATGCTTTATACCATCTTCATTACCTGTAACTATACAGCCGCCTGCTTTATCATAATAAATATACTGCCCTTTATCATTAACCTCTCCACTCATGCTGTACAGGCGTTCAATCAATTTTGTGGCTTCAGATGATTTATCGCCCAGCCATATTGGCGTTCCCACAACAAGTATATCTGCTTCCATTACCTTTTTAAAAAGTGTAGGCCATTCATCTTTAGCCCAGCCTTTTTCGGTCATGTCAGGATAAACGCCGGGGGCTACATCATAATCTACCAGCCTGAATTCTTCTACAGCTACACCTTCCTTTTTCATAATATCCATAGACACTTTCATCAGTCCGTGAGTATGGCTTTTTTCGGGCGACTTCTTTAATGTGCAGTTAATGTAAAGTGCATTTAATCCTTTAAAAGACGGCTTTTTCATATACATTTATTTTATTAATGTGTACTCATATTTCACCCATTACAAGTATATTTTCCTTAAATCCATTTTTTTTCAGCATTTTAAAATGTGAATTAACTGCTTTATAAAAAGGATAGCTTGTATATGGCAGATTGTATTCTTCTGCATACTTTTTTATAATCGGGGTAATATAAGGGTAGTAAGTATGCCCAACCCCCGGAAACAGGTGATGTGCAACATGATGGGTAAAACCGCCATACAGGAAGTTTGCCAGCCTGCTGTCGGTACTAAAATCTTTTGTAACTATCATTTGGTGCGCCGCCCATGTAGAAGACATCTTACCGTTATCATCCATTACAGGAAAAACAGCATCTTCATCAACATGGGTAGAAACCAGTGCTATAACGCCAACCATACTGCCTACTAAGTGCATTGCTATCCATGCGCCAACAACTACATACCACTCGTGCGGCAATATCATTACAGGCAATATTACCAAGTAGAGCAGGTTAATTATTTTTGCCGCAAACAGGCGGTAAACTTCCTGCCTGGGGATGGTAGTAACCCGTTTTACATAGTTATCCTTTTCACCAAAAAAATCTTTAAAATCTCTTACAAAAAGCCAGTTTAAGGTATAAAAAGGATACAGCAGCCACATATAAATATGCTGATACCTGTGAAAACTGAACCACGAACTGCCGGGAAATATCCGTACCATATCGCTCTGCTTTATATCTACGTCCCAGTCCTGTATGTTTGGGTATGCATGGTGCAGTGATATATGCCTGCGTATCCACAACCATTTATTACTGCCAAAAAGCTCCAGTATATACGTAAACATATCATTGTATTTAGGCTTTTTAAATAATGCACCATGTGCGGCATCATGAAAAGCGTTGATAAAAAGCACAATCATGGTAACACCACAAAGAATGTAAAAAAAATACAGGAGATATACATCGCTGCCAAAAAATAGGATACCTGCATAACAAGCAAAATAAAACCCTAATAATGCAAGGGATTTAATAATATTAAGCCTGTATAACGATTTATTTTTAAGCACTTTATCTTCGACTTCTTTGTACATTTTTTTGTAAAAATCATCTGTATCAGGCTTAAGGTAGGTTGGTCTTTTAAGTTTTTCCATGATTGATTGTTTATTGCTGTGTGGTATATAGTATATCAAATTTAACTATCCCTGTTTATATACATTACATTGCAACCTAATTTTAATATTCCTTTAACAATGCGGTGTTAGTGGCATTTGTTTACTCATAATGCATAGCTTCTCTTATTAATTTGCGTAACTTTATTTCCTTCAAAACCATACAGATTTATGAACGAGTTAAATAAAGAAACAAGCCCCTACCTTTTGCAGCATGCAGGCAACCCCATACACTGGAAAGCATGGAATGAACAGGCATTGCAGAAGGCTAAAGATGAAAACAGGCTGATAGTAGTAAGCGTAGGCTATTCGGCATGCCACTGGTGTCATGTAATGGAATATGAAAGTTTTGAAGATGAAGAAGTGGCAGAAATTATGAACCGTCATTATATAGCAATTAAAGTTGACCGGGAAGAACGCCCCGATGTAGATGCTATATATATGAAAGCGGTACAGCTAATGACAGGACAGGGTGGCTGGCCAATGAATGTTGTACTACTACCTGATGGCAGACCGATATGGGGAGGCACTTACTTTAAAAAACAGCACTGGATGGATGCCTTACAACAGTTACAGGAGCTATATACAAACAACCCCGAAAAAGCACTTGACTATGCCGATAAGCTTATTGAAGGTGTGCAGTTTACAGGTTTGTTAAAGCCTGAAAACAGTAGTATCCCCTCAACAGATGAATTACAGCCTATGGTGAATAAATGGGCAAAAAGTTTCGACCATGAATATGGCGGCTACGCACGTGCCCCCAAATTTATGATGCCCAACAATTATATATTCCTGATGCGGTATGCATACCAAATGGGTAATAATTATATTATGGATTTTGTTGACCTTACCCTTACCCGTATGGCATGGGGTGGGCTATTTGATACATTGGGCGGAGGTTTTTCCCGTTATTCTGTTGATATGAAATGGCACGTCCCCCATTTTGAAAAAATGCTGTATGATAACGGGCAGCTCATGAGTTTATATGCCGAAGCCTACAAGCGCACTAAAAATCCGCTGTATAAAGAAGTAATAGAAAAGACACACAGCTTCATTCAGCAGGAACTTACTACGCCTATGGGTGCTTTTTACAGCGCATTGGATGCCGACAGCATTAATGAAAATAGCAAGCTGGAAGAAGGTGCTTTTTATGTATGGAAAAAAGAAGAACTTAAACAGCTCCTGCAAAATGATTATGATCTTTTTGCCACTGTATTCAATATTAACGAATATGGATATTGGGAAGAAGGAAATTATGTACTGATACAAAACGGACCCTTAGAAGATATAGCGCAACAGGCAGGTATAACTACAGAGGAGCTGCAAAGCAAAAAACAGCAATGGGAAAAACTGCTTTACAATACCCGTGAAGAAAGAAAAAAACCACGCCTTGACGATAAAATAATAACATCATGGAATGCCCTTATGCTGAAAGGCTATGCCGACTGCTATAAAGCCCTGGGCGACGAAAAGTACTTAAATGCTGCACGTAAAAACGCAGGTTTTATTACCGAATATATGTGGCATAGTGATGGGCATTTATTCCGTACTTATAAAAACGGTGTTGCCAAAATAAACGGCTTTCTTGAAGATTATGCTATAACAGCTGATGCTTTTATAACCCTTTATGAGGCTACCCTTGAAAAAAAATGGCTGCTATATGCCAAACAACTAACCGATTACTCCCTGGAAAATTTTTATGACGAAAACCTAAACTTCTTTGCATTCAACTCTGTAAAAGATGAAAAACTTATTGCGAGCCATTATGAAACTGAAGACAATGTAATACCAGCTTCAAATTCCGTCATGGCAAATGTGCTGTATAAATTAAGTCTGCTGTTTGATAATGCCTACTATAATAAAACCGCATTCGGTATGTTGGCGCACATCACAACAGTATCAGATTATCCTTCAGCATATTCCAACTGGCTCAACCTTTGGTTAAATCTTGACAGCAAAAACCGGGAGTTGGCAGTATGCGGAGAGCAGGCACTTGAATCTGTAAAAGAAGTAAACAAACAATACCTGCCAAATGTAATAATTGCGGGATGCACGGCTGAGTCTGAACTTCCGTTTCTGAAAGGGAGGTTTGTGCAAAATGATACTTTGTTTTATGTTTGCAAAAGCAAAACGTGTGATTTACCCACATCATCTATAAAGGAAGCGTTAAAGAAATTAATCCCATACAATTAAATGGAAATCAGTATAGATCAATTTATTTATAAAATTAAAGAGAGTTTATTAAACTTTTTCCCTCATCTTGTTCAGGCTATCATAATATCATTGATAGGATATTTTGCTATCAGGCTATTCAGGCTGTTCATGATGCGGATAATGAATCGCAGAAAGGATATGGATTCTACATTGATTAAGTTCGTTATGGATTTAATTGTGTGGATATTAAGAGTGCTATTATTTGTGATGGTCATTTCTAAACTGGGTATTGAGACATCTTCATTTGTAGCAATAATAGGTGCCGCAGGTTTAGCAATAGGCCTGGCATTGCAGGGATCATTGTCTAACTTTGCAGGAGGCATACTTATAATACTTTTTA
>JBQGDD010000383.1:0-2995 GCA_052038845.1 Dyadobacter sp.
TTGATGTTATTATTGTATGTAAGGTTACTAAAGACGGTTCTGTTCATGACATGGCTACATATGAAATACCAATAGAAGTTATTAATGAGTATGTGCCTTTGAAAAGACAGCGAAAAAATAATAAACTTGAAAGTAAAGGAGAGGCAGAGTTTAAAGATTTAAAACTGTCTGAAGTAGTAATTCAGAAAGACGGTAGCCTGATTATAATAGGGGAGCAATACTACATGTCAATAAATACAGGAGTGCAGGGTGGCATTGGTATAGGTGCTATGAACACTAATACAAGTTATAAGTATTACTATAATAATTTACTGGTCACTAAAATCGATCCTTCAGGAGAATTAGCATGGATGAAAAAAATACCCAAAAGGCAGGAAGGAGAAAATTCGGGAAAAGGTGGGATGTCTTATAAATATATTTATGCAAATAATAACCACTACCTGCTATTTTTAGATAATGTAAAAAATTATAACCTTTCTACTGATTCATATCCTGCGAAACATACTGACGGGAAAGGTGGTTATTTTACATCTTATAAAATTAATGATGCTACAGGAACTGCTGTAAATAGTTCGGTATTTAATGTAAGGGACATGGATGATATGACATTGTATCAGTTTGGACAGCACAGAATAGTTAAAATCAGTGAATCGACTTTTGCTGTAGAATTCTATAAAAAGAAAAAGGAAGATGTAATGGTAAAGGTTGAAGTGAAGTAAGCTGAATATTATAAACAAAAAAAAGCGCCTAATTATGGGCGCTTTTTTCGTTTTGCAGCATATATGCCATAGATTTTATAACTCTGTCATGCTTTTTAACAAAGGGGTTTTCTTCATTCCATACATAGCCTGCAAGTACGGCACATATTTTTTCTTTTACATCGGGGTTTTCCGGCCTGTGGAAAAACAGTGTTTGCAGGTTGCCTGTGTACCATTCTTTTACATAGGTGGCAAATACATTTACACCCCTGCGCATATACGCTGTATATTCTTTATCCCAATCTACTTTTTCTCCTTTAAGCTCTTTTAAAATCAGTTTAGCCGAGAGCATACCCGATTCGGTTGCGAAACATACACCCGAAGAAAATACCGGATCTAAAAATTCTGAGCTGTTTCCGGTTAGGGTAAAGCCCGGACCGCAAAGCTGGCTTACCGAACAGGAATAGTTTTCAATTTTATGTGGCTCAAATAAAAATTCTACATCTGTAAAACGGTCGCGGTAAAAATCGCTTCGGTTTATTATTTCTTTTAGTTTATCGGCATTTGTTTCGCCTGGTATTGAGTTTATAAATGTAGTAGGCCCTACCACGCCTATACTTGTATTGCCATTAGAAAAAGGTATAACCCACAGCCACACTTTTGTTTCGAGAATGTCAAAAGATATTAGTACACCTTCCTGCCCTTCGGGCCTGTTAACATCTTTAGCGTGTGCAAAGAGTGATGAGTTTTCGGTTACAGATGATGGTGCTTCGAGTTTTAATAATCGTGGCAGTACACGCCCGTAGCCACTGGAGTCAATTATAAATTTAGCATGTATTTCTTTCTCTGTGCCGTTTTTATGTTTAACGGTTGTTACAGAGTCAGATCCATTAAAAATAACATTGGTAACTTCAGCTTCAAACTCAATATCAACGCCTTTTCGTGCAACTTCCTTTGCAAGGGTGTTATCAAAGTCAGCACGGGGTACCTGCCATGTCCAGTCCCATCCCTCACCAAATTTTTTACTGAAATCAAAAAGGCAGACTTCTTCGCCCCTTATAAAACGAGCGCCAAATTTTTTCTCGAAATTCATTTTATTAAGGCAATCCAGTAATCCGGCTTCATCAAAATGATCCATTACCCGGGGTATAAGGCTTTCCCCAATTACAAAGCGTGGAAATTTAGATCGTTCCACAACCTTAACTTTAGCTCCGTTATTAAAAAGATATGAGGCAGCTACACATCCTGAAGGGCCTGCACCGATAACGAGCACATCTACATTTTCCTTTAACATATATAAGTTTTGTTGCTCTTAAAATTATCTTAAAATTATCTTACATTTGTAGCCTGTAAAAGTAATGACATTATTTTAAATAAATAAGAAAAATTATTTGCAGTAAATTTATAATTAAAGATAAATGAGCAGTATAGATAGTTATTTAAGCCTGGAGGAATTTGAAGCCATAGTGTTTGGGAGCAGTCAAAAAATAACTATCAGTAAAGAGGTTCTGGAGAGGGTTTCAGATAGTTTTGATTTTCTAAAAGAGTTTTCGGCTAATAAAATTATTTATGGCGTAAATACTGGTTTTGGTCCAATGGCACAATACCGTATTGAAGATAAAGACAGGGTTCAGCTTCAATATAACTTAATAAGAAGTCATGCATCGGGCACAGGGAAACCTTTGGAGCCTGTTTATGTAAAATCGGCTATACTTGCCCGTTTAAATACACTTTCGCAGGGTAACTCAGGAGTGCATCCGTCCGTTATCCATTTAATGACTGAACTTATCAACAGAGATATTACTCCGCTTATTTTTGAACATGGCGGTGTAGGGGCGAGTGGCGACCTTGTTCAGCTTGCACACCTTGCATTGGTACTGATAGGCGAGGGCGAAGTTTTTTATAAAGGAGAGCGTAGAAATACAGCAGAAATTTTTGAGGCAGAAGGCTTGAAGCCTATAAATGTTGAAATCAGGGAAGGGCTTGCTTTAATGAATGGTACATCTGTAATGACAGGGATTGGTATCGTAAATTTAAATAATGCTAAGAAACTGCTTGACTGGTCGGTTAAATTTTCGTGTGCTATTAATGAAATCGTTAAGGCATACGACGATCATTTCTCTGAAGAGCTAAATGCAACCAAACTGCACAAAGGGCAGCAGGAAGTAGCTAAGCGTATGAGGGAGCATTTATCTGACAGTAAACTGGTAAGGAAAAGAGAAGAGCATTTATACAGCGGCACTAATAAAGAAGTGGTTTTTAAAGAAAAAGTACAGGAATATTATTCACTGCGCTGC
>JBQGDD010000384.1:0-1948 GCA_052038845.1 Dyadobacter sp.
GCCTTATAAAAATTTCCAGTGAGATAATAGAGGAATCGTATGATGAAACTACCGATGTATTTGACTTGCTTGATAAGGCAGAATCAAAACTTTATGAAGTTACACAGGGAAATATTAAACGAAGTTCTGAAACTGCACAAAGCCTTGTAATACAGGCTAAAAAAAGAATTGAAGAGATTGCAGGTAAAGAAGGGCTTAGTGGTATAGCCACAGGTTTTGAAAACCTTGATAAACTTACTTCAGGATGGCAGCCCAGTGATTTGATAATTATAGCCGCGAGGCCGGGTATGGGTAAAACCGCCTTTGTACTATCTATGGCGCGTAATATTGCTATAGATTTTAACCACCCGGTAGCTTTATTCTCTCTGGAGATGTCGTCTGTACAGCTTATTACCCGTTTAATTTCCAGTGAAACAGGACTATCATCAGAAAAACTGCGTACCGGTAAACTTGAAAAACATGAATGGGAGCAGTTAAGTATAAAGGTAAAAGACCTTGAAAAAGCACCGCTTTATATAGACGATACCCCTTCACTCTCAATATTCGACCTTAGGGCTAAAGCCAGGAGGCTTGCCTCTCAATATGGTATTAGACTTATAGTTATTGACTACCTGCAGTTAATGACGGCAGGGGGTAATGGCAAAAATGGTGGTAACCGAGAACAGGAAATATCTACCATATCCCGTAACCTTAAGGCACTGGCAAAAGAACTTAATGTACCCGTAATTGCACTTTCGCAGTTATCGCGTGCGGTTGAAACGCGTGGATCGAGCAAGCGTCCGCTACTTTCAGATTTGAGGGAATCAGGTGCGATTGAGCAGGATGCGGATATTGTATCATTTATATACCGACCTGAATATTATAAGATAGACGAGTGGGATGATGAAGAGCGTTCGCCAACGCAGGGGCAGGCAGAGTTTATTGTTGCCAAGCACCGTAATGGTGGGTTAGATAATATAAGGCTTAAGTTTATAGGTAGCCTTGGTAAATTTGACAACCTTGATGATTTTAGCTCTCCGTTTGATGAGCTGCCATCGAGCATGAATGACAATAATGCATTTATTACAAAAAACCTTCCTTCTGCTAATGATGCCTTTGGCAGTAATATGAACAGCAGTAATATTGACGATGATGTACCATTTTAAATAATAACTAAAGCTAAACTATATGAGTAAAATTACAAATGAAGACCGTAACGATATACAGGAACTGAACGAAGCAATATTACAGATGAAAGTGTATGAAGCAGAAGTTATAAGTATAGAAGAATAAAGATTGAAATAAGCGATACAAAAAAGCCAATAGATAATATTGGCTTTTTTTAGTAATTTAGCAGTTGTAAAATGCACTTAAATAACATAATATAGTAATGAAGTTTTTAAAAACACCTCTGATTTTTGTGATGTTAATATCTTTAATTTCTTGTGCAACATCAATGTCACCGCTCGAAGTTAATAATACTTTGCCTACACTTACTAAATCTAAATTCTTATCTCATAAAGAGTCTGAAGAAGCTGTTAATACAGGCAAATGCAAATACATAACTAAACAAAGAAGTTATACCGCACCAGTGGGACTAACTACAAAAAATGACTTAAAAAATGCTGCCAGAGGAATAGATGAGTGGATAGAGTTGGATGGTGGTAATTCTTATATATTAAGAAATTACAAATGGGTTACAGTTGACCAAAGTGGTTCAACTCAGCTTCACGTTGAGTTTGATACCATGTTATGTGAATAATTAAAAGGTATCCCGAATTGTTAAAATTAATTTTACTTATTTAATAGTGATATTTACATTAATCTTTGGTGTATATTTAACCGTAAATAAAACTATGATTATTACATAGGGTTAAATCTCAAATATGACGAAGGGGAGCTTAAAACTCATATAATACTATTACACTTAAATTTTCGTTAGTTTAGCATCTTTGAGATAAATTATTTT
>JBQGDD010000385.1:0-1562 GCA_052038845.1 Dyadobacter sp.
TGCTAAGAGTGATGTAGTGGTATATCATGAAAAGGATGATACTTTCGGGACATTTGTGTATAAAGAAAAATCTAAAAAATATCTTGTAATAGGTTCTCACAGTACACTGACTACAGAGTACAGGATTCTTGATGCTAAAAAACCCGATGGTGAATTTAAAATATTCCAGCCAAGAACAAGAGGGCTTGAATACAGCATATCTCATTATGGAGATAACTTTTATATTGTTACTAATAAAGATGGCGCCAGCAACTTTAAATTAATGATAACGCCTGAAAATAAAACAGGAAAAGACAGCTGGAAAGACTTAATACCCCATAGGAAAGATGTACTGCTGGAAGATGTAGATATTTTTAAAAACTATCTTGTTATATCAGAGCGTTCTAATGGGCTTAATAAAATAAGGATTCGCCCATGGGATGGAGGTGAGGAGTTTTACCTTCCTTTTGAAAGCGAAACTTATTCCGCAGGTACAACATCTAATGTAGATTTTAATACAGATATTCTTCGATACAGCTACCAGTCTTTAGCTACACCATCTTCTGTTATCGACTTTAATATGAAAACCAGACAGAAAACTGTTTTAAAAGAGCAGGAAGTGCTTGGTGGAAAGTTTGATAAAAACAACTATCAGGAGGAGAGAATATGGGCTACTGCGCAAGACGGTACTAAAGTGCCTATATCTATGGTTTACAGGAAAGGCATAAAAAAAGATGGCAACAACCCGTTGCTTTTATATGCTTATGGCTCTTACGGAGCGTCTATGGATCCGTATTTTTCATCGATAAGGCTTAGCCTGCTCGACAGGGGTTTTATTTTTGCCATAGCGCACATACGCGGCGGTGAAGACCTTGGCAGGGACTGGTATGAAAACGGCAAGCTGCTTAAAAAGAAAAACACGTTTACAGATTTTATTGACTGCTCTAAATATGTAATTGAGCAAAAATATACTTCGCCAAACCATTTATATGCCGAAGGGGGTTCGGCTGGAGGGCTTTTAATGGGGGCAGTTGTAAATATGGCTCCACAGCTTTATAACGGGGTTATAGCACAGGTTGCCTTTGTAGATGTTATAACTACAATGCTGGATGACAGCATACCGCTTACTACAGGAGAATATGACGAATGGGGTAACCCTAATGAAAAGGAATATTATGATTATATGAAATCTTACTCACCTTATGACAATGTTACTGCGCATACATATCCTAATATGCTTGTAACTACAGGATTGCATGATTCTCAGGTTCAATATTGGGAACCTGCTAAATGGGTGGCTAAACTGAGGGTTACAAAAACCGACAATAACCTACTGTTTCTTGATACTAACATGAAAGCGGGGCATGGCGGGGCTTCAGGACGTTTTGAATCACTTAAGGAAGTAGCCAAAGAGTATAGTTTTTTGTTAGATTTGGAAGGAATTAAAAAGTAATTAAATTTTTTTTGTTAGATTTGCAAGGTTTTGAGGTCAATAAACTTTGTCACAGTTTACCTTGATTAACTTATTTTTTATGAAAGAAGAAATAAAAGCCTATAATAATGTGTTGGAATTAATAGGAAAT
>JBQGDD010000386.1:0-2080 GCA_052038845.1 Dyadobacter sp.
AAGAGGGACACCAGCACGACGACGACCATGATCACGACCATGATAATGAAGGACATAACCATGATGAAGCCCACGATCATGAACACGAAGAAGTAGAGATTAGCAGTGAAGGTCAGGAAATAACTGCGGTGCTTTTAAAGTTTAAAAACAAGATGGCTATTTTTACTTGGCCACGAATAATAGCCCAAAATACAAAAATGCAGGCTGCCCTGCCGGGTATAGAAATTAACCGCCTGTTCTCGCTTTTTGGTATAGGTTTACAGGCACTGCAGTATCTGGCTTACGGAATTATGCTTATTTCGGGAATCAGCATTTTTATTGCATTATACAATACGCTAAAAGAAAGAAAGTATGAGTTTGCATTGCTTCGTGTTAATGGCGCAACCCGTGTACAGTTGCTCTCTTTAGTATTAATCGAAAGTTTGCTTTTATGTATTACAGGTTTCCTGTTTGGAACGATTGTTGGAAGAATAGCTTTAGTATTTATATCCGGTTCATCTGAAGAAGAATTTAAAATGTCATTCAACCCCATGGAGTTTGTGTGGGAAAAAGAAGGATATTTATTCCTGCTTACTATCTTTGTAGGAATTCTTGCAGCAGTTATACCGGCTGTAAAAGCATATAGTTTAAACATATCTAAAACACTGGCAAATGCGTAAAACATATTTTATCTTTTCAGTACTTATTCTATCAGGATTTCTTTTCATGTCATTAAACACGCCATCAGGAGCTGTAAAAGGCAATTTTGCCACAGTATTAAAAATGGCTGATGTAATTACCTGGAAAATGCTGGGTGAAATAAAATATGAGAAAAAAACAAGTAAAGATTATCCGGAAGGGGTAATGTTTCCGATAATAAACCCTACGCTTAAAGCTAAAAAAGATAAAAAAATCACTATAACGGGTTTTATTATCCCTGTAGATAATAAAACGTATGCGCTAAGTAAAAATGTATTTGCTTCGTGCTTTTTTTGCGGGCAGGCAGGACCGGAAACTATTATGGGCATACAGTTTAAAAATCCGGGTATCAAATTAAAACCCCACAAGTTTGTTCCGCTGGAAGCAAAATTCTGGTATAATTATTCTGATGTAAACGACTGGATATACCATATTGATGATGCTGTAATAACAAAAGGGCAATAGTGAGGATAAGCAACAAGAAAAATATTTTTTTTGACCTCGATCATACACTGTGGGATTTTGAGAAAAACTCCGCATTGGCTTTTGAAACTGTTTTAAATAAGCATTCTGTAAATGTTGATGTTTCAAGTTTTATAGAGCTATATGTGCCCGTAAACCTAAGGTACTGGGCATTGTTCCGTGATGAAAAAATTACCCGGGATGAGTTGCGGTACGGAAGGATTAAAGAGGTTTTTGATGCTTTGCAATATGAGGCATCAGATGACTTGATAGACCTTCTTTCAGTAGAATACATACATTATCTGCCAAAATATAACCACCTTTATGACGGGGCTGTAGAATTGCTGGATTACCTTAAGCCTAAGTATAGCCTGCATATTATTACTAACGGATTTCATAGCGTGCAGGAAGGGAAACTTAAAAATTCCAATATTTTACATTATTTTGATACTGTAACCAATTCAGACCTTGCCGGATGCAAAAAACCTAACCCTATTATTTATGAGTATGCGCTTAATGCCGCAAAGGCAGACAGGCTGACAAGTATTATGATAGGTGATTGTATTGAGGCTGATGTAAAAGGAGCTTTAAACTGCGGCATGGATGCTATTTACTTTAATGAGTTTGGCAAAGAAACTCCTGTTGATATAAAGCAGGTAAACCACTTACTTAAAATAAAAAATATACTCTAAAATATAATGAAAAAAGCCCTACTTATAGTAGCTATGCTTATTGCAGAACTTGGTTTTTCGCAGGCATCGCAAAATATTAATGATTATCAGTATATCATTGTGCCCGAAAGTTTTGATTTCCTGAGTGAGCCAAATCAGCATAACCTTAATGAGCTTACCAAAATGCTTTTTGATAAGCAGGGTTTTAAAACGCTTTATGCTAAAGAAAAGTTTCCGGATGAGGTAGCAATTAACAGGTGTAAAGCCCT
>JBQGDD010000387.1:0-1984 GCA_052038845.1 Dyadobacter sp.
TAAAAGGTGATATGAGTTTGATTGGCCCAAGACCATTATTAGTAAAGTACCTTCCATTATATACATCTACACAAGCCAGAAGGCATGAGGTAAAACCAGGAATTACCGGCTGGGCGCAGGTAAATGGAAGGAATGCGATATCATGGGAGCAAAAATTTGAGCTGGATGTATATTATGTAGATAAACTATCTTTGGGATTAGATTTTAAAATTGTATATTTAACTATACTTAAAGTAATTAAAAGAAGCGATATAAATACTGATGGAGTTGCCACAACAATACCATTTACAGGAACACACACAGGGAAATTAAAAAAATCATACAATGGAAAATAAATTTATTGAAGCTCTGAAAGAAGCGTTAGAAATGGAAGATCAGGAAATTAATTTTGACGATAAATTTAGAGATTACGATACGTGGGATTCACTTTCAAGACTTTCACTTATTGCGGTTTTGGACAGCGAATTTGACATTCAAATAGAAGATGAGAAGTTTTCAAAACTTGAGACTGTTAGGGATTTATATAACGCTGTAGTTTCAAATAATTAGTAATGGCTCTACTTGAATTTAATAATATAGGTATTAGGGGTATTTCTGCGGCGGTACCAAAGAATACTATAAATAATTATGAGTATACTCAGTATTTCCCAGCATCAGATGTTAAGGATATAGTAGATAAAATAGGTATATATGAAAGGAGGTTTGTTGAAGACGGTACATGTGCTTCTGATTTATGTTATCATGCTGCAGAAAAACTTATATCAGATTTGGATATCGATAAATCAGAGATTGATATACTGGTGTTTGTCTCACAAACAGCTGACTATCGAATGCCAGCTACTTCTATTCTTTTACAGGATAGGTTAGGGTTAAATAAATCAACGATAGCATTTGATGTAAATTTAGGCTGTTCAGGCTTTGTATATGGATTATCTATATTATATGGATTCATGCAGCAAAATGGAATTAGAAAAGGTCTCTTATTAGATGGGGAAACACGATCTAAAGTATATAGCCCTAAAGATAGAAAGACAGCTTTTCTTTTTGGCGATGGTGGAATAGCAGCTTTAATTGAAAAGGGTGATCAATATAGTAATAGTTGGTTTTCTCTTAATTCTGATGGATCCCGTTCTTCATTAATTAAAATGGACGCAGGTGGATACCGTATCCCAACTACAAATGAAACGATTTTAGAAAAAGTTGTAGATGAATATGGTAATATACGTTCTGATGAACATGGCTACATGAATGGAGCAGATGTTTTTAATTTTGTTTTGGCAGAAATTCCTAAAGACATTAAAAATACAATTAAAGCTACTAATAAGGACCTATCCATCTTCGATTATTTCTTATTTCACCAAGCTAATAATTATATGAATGAATATCTACAGAAAAAATTAAAGATTGATGTAGAAAAAGTTCCTTCCTCAGTTTCTAAGTTTGGCAATACCTCCTCAGTATCTATACCTCTTACAATAGTTTCTCAATTAAAAAATAAACTTGACGGTAACAAAGATTTATATCTTTGTGGCTTTGGTGTAGGAATGTCGTGGGCATCTGCAATTATAAAAACATACAACTGCCATATTAGTGATTTAGTAGAGATATGAGTGAAACGGCAATTAATGTATTCAGTTTAGCAGGTAAAAATATTATAGTGACAGGAGCAACATCTGGTATTGGTAGGCAGATAGCTATTATGTGTAGTAAACTCGATGCTACAGTCATTCTTATTGGCAGAAACAAAGAGAGGCTCAACGAAACAGTCCTAATGCTAAAAAAACCATCAATGCACTTGGTATTTTGTGCAGATATAAATAATGATAAAGAAATAGAAAATGCTATAAAAGAAAGCGTTATGAGCAAGGGGAAACTCAATGGATTAGTAAATTGTGCTGGAATATCGCCTACAATTCCTTTTCGTATTTCTTCTGTTGAGAAAATGTTAGATGCTTTTAATACAAATGTAATAGCAACAATGAAT
>JBQGDD010000388.1:0-5161 GCA_052038845.1 Dyadobacter sp.
AAAGCTTGACCTGGATTATGAGTATGCCATTTACGATTGCGCATCGGATGAAATGATATATGGCAACTACATGACCGGCGAAAACCAAAGCGACATTGCCCGTTGCGAAAAGTGCTTTAGTAAAAAAGAAGGGCTTGTTTATTATTTTGCCATACGGTTCCCGCACCTTAGCCATACCTATATTACTTCTTTACAGCATTACTGGATATATACCGGGGTACTGCTGCTGGTACTGGTTATCTATGTATATTCGGTTATAGTACTGCTACGGCAAAAGAAATATACCGAGCTGCAGAAAGACTTCATTAATAACATGACCCATGAGTTTAAAACACCCCTTTCATCCATACTCATAGCTTCTAATTATGCAGCCAAGCAGGAGGCTATAAACCGGGATGCAAAGCTCAGTAAATACATCAGCATCATTATTGCCCAAAGCAATAAGCTGAACCAGCACATAGAAAGGATACTGTCGGTTGCCAAAACAGACGCCAACCCCACAGCACCCGAAAAAGAGCCTTTCAGCCTAAATGAAACCTTACAGCTTGTACAGGAAAATGTTACTTTAAAGTATGATCCCGCAGTTATTATCATCAATAACCAAAAAGATGTTACCCTGCTTGCTGATAAATTCCACTTTTACAACATTGTGTATAACATTGTAGAGAATGCTGTAAAATATGGAACCGATGTACCCGAAGTAACTATAGCTGTACAGGAAACCGCTAAAGGGATTCAATTACAGTTTACCGATAATGGCCCGGGCATACCAACATCTGACATTGACCATGTTTTTGATAAGTTTTACCGTGTACCGCGTAGTAATAAAAACGATGTGGAAGGGTTTGGTATCGGCTTGTTTTATGTAAAAAAAATATGCGAACTTCATGGATGGAAAGTAAACCTGAAAAACAATGCAGATAAAGGCATAACGATAACCATAAGCATCCCAAAAAGCAGTATTGTATGAAGAAAAAAATATTGTATGCAGAAGATGATGCCACACTGGCTTTTCTTACTGCCGATAATTTAGAGCAATACTATGAGGTAGCCCATTATGATAATGGCAACGCCGCCCTTACCGCTTTTACAAAAAATGATTTCGACCTGTGCATACTCGATGTTATGCTGCCCGGCATGGACGGGTTTGAGCTGGCGGCAGCCATACGGAAAACAGATGTGGCTATACCTATTATTTTTCTTTCGGCTAAAACGTTAAAAGAAGACCGTATAAAAGGGCTTCGCCTTGGGGCAGATGATTATCTGGTAAAACCCTTCAGTATAGAAGAGCTTGTGCTTAAAATAGAAATTTTCCTGCAACGGAGCCAAAAACAGCCTGCTGTAAAAAACAATACCTGCACTATAGGCACTTATACTTTTGACCCTGACAATTACTCCCTCGAAAAAAACGGAAAAACCATAATGCTTACCGAAAGGGAGTCTGCACTGCTAAAGCTGTTTATAGATAATAAGAACACTACCCTTAAACGGGAAAATATGCTCCGCGAACTTTGGGGGACAGATGACTACTTTATGGGGCGCAGCATGGATGTGTTTATATCGCGCCTGCGCAAAATTTTCCGTGATGATGAAAGCATCCGTATAGAAAATATACCCCGCATAGGGTTTAAACTTGTAGCCCCTTAAAACTTATATTGCCTCAAACAGTTTACCCGGCAACGGGCGCACCAAGCCTTTCAGCTCCATAGTAAGCAGTAACGATGATATTTTAAACACCGGCAATCCACATTCCAGTGCTATAATATCCATAAGTTCCTTGCCCCCTTTCTGTAAAAAGTCATATACCTTTTGCTCATCAGGTTCAAGGGTAATAAAAAGCTGTTTCTGTACCGCGTTGGTTTTCTTTTCTTCGGTTTGCCAGTTCAGCATATACACCAGGTCGGCGGCACTGGTAAGCAGGTTGGCACGCTGGGTTTTAATCAGGGTGTTGCACCCCTGGCTATACTTATCGGTTATCCTGCCCGGTACGGCAAAAACATCGCGGTTATAATCATTGGCAAGGTTAGCGGTAATAAGCGAGCCGCCTTTTTCGGCACTTTCTATAATAACAGTAGCTTCGGCAATGCCCGCTACAATGCGGTTGCGCTTTACAAAATTTTCCTTATCAGGGTTGCTGCTGCTCCAAAACTCGGTCATAAAGCCGCCGTTCTCTTCCATTTTAGCCACATACTTTTTATGCACTTTAGGATAAACCTGATTCAGTCCATGCGCTACCACACCAATGGTTTGCAGGCTATTTTCCATAGCCATTATATGTGCATGAATATCTACACCATAGGCAAAACCACTAATGATCACAGGGTTTAACGGTGCAATATCTTCAATCAATTTTTTACAGAAGTCGGCACCATAGGATGTCATTTGGCGTGTACCAACAATACTCAGCGTCTTTCGCCCTTCAAGGTTAATATCCCCCGATGAAAACAAAAGTGCAGGGCCGTCTATGCAGTGCTTTAACCTTTCGGGGTAACCCGCCTCAAGAAAAGAAAGTGCCTTAACGCCGCTGCTTTGTATAAACTTCATTTCGGCATCTGCCTTTTCAAAACCCCGTTTATCCTGCAGGTTTCTGTACAGCATTTCGCCCACACCGTCTATTGCCAGTATCCGGCTTTTTTTGGCATTAAAAACTTCTTCGGCACTGCCCAGGTGGGCTATCAGTTTCTTTGCCATTATATCGCCCACACCCTCTGTTTTTACGAGAGCGAGCATATTAAATAATTCAGTATCAGTCATTACTATAGCTGCAAAAGTCGGTTGATTACTTCCTGCGGATTGTTAATAAAATTTGTGAATAAAATTTTGCTTTCACTATTGAATAGTTAATTTTGTTGTTATGATGATAGAAAAACACATATCGGCTTTATTGTATCGCTACCAGTGCGTTACGGTTCCCGGCTTTGGGGCATTCTTAACAGAAATCCGCACGGCACAGCTCAATGCGGATACAGGTACTTTCTATCCTCCAAAAAAACTAATTTCTTTTAATGCGAATGTAAAAAATAATGACGGGCTGTTAGCCAATCATATCGCCTTACAGGAAAAAATTTCTTACGAACAGGCTGTTTCAGCCATAGGGCTTACGGTAAACTCGTGGCTTACAAAACTGCAAAGCAGGGAAGCACTTATCCTTAGAGATTTAGGCAGCATTGCCCCTAACACAGAAGGCAGCTTTGTATTTACACCCGATACCCCTGTTAACTACCTTACCGATGCTTTTGGGCTTAGTGCTGTAGTATCTCCGGCAATAAAAAGGGAAGTATATAAACAGGAAGTGGAAGCCCTTGAAGAAAAAGCGCCTATAGCTTTTACTCCCGAAAGAAGAAAAAGAAGAAGCTATACCTACCTTAAATATGCTGCTATATTTGCCGTTACGGCAGGTGTGGGCGGTACAGGTTTTAAAATGTTTTACGACCAGAAAATACAGCAGGAAACCCTTGCGGTACAGCAGTCAGTACAGCAAAAGGTAGAAGACAGACTGCAGCAGGCTACCTTTTTTATAGATAACCCCATGCCTGCGGTTAAGCTAACCGTTGCAGAAGAGAATACAAGCTATCCTTACCATATTGTTGCAGGTGCATTCAGGAGTGAAGAAAATGCCGAAACGGCAAGGCAGGAGCTTATAGCCAAAGGTTTTAAGGCCAAAACACTTGAAAAAAACAAATACGGTCTTTACCCTGTACTGTATGGCAGTTTTGCCACCCACAAAGAAGCACAGGACAGTATGAGGTCTATACATAAAACACTGAACCGGGAAGCCTGGTTACTTATAAAAGAATGATAAAACTATCCTCCCCTGCGGAGGATTTTTTACTATCTGTAGTATCTTTGCCAAAAAAAATTATGCAGGCAAAATATCCTTCCGATTCTGTATGTATTATGACCGACCTGGTTTTACCGGGTGAAACCAATCCGCTTAACAACCTTTTTGGTGGCGAACTGCTTGCCCGTATGGACAGGGCAGCGAGTATTGCCGCCCGCAGACATTCCCGCAGGATAACGGTAACGGCATCTGTAAACCATGTAGCCTTTAACCGTGCTATCCCTTTAGGGAGTGTGGTTACTGTAGAAGCAAAGGTTTCAAGGACATTCAGGTCGTCTATGGAGATATTTCTTGACGTATGGACAGAAGACAGGGAGTCTGGCACAAGGGCAAAAGCAAATGAGGCTATTTATACCTTTGTTGCGGTAGATGAAACCGGCAGGCCTGTAGAAGTACCGCCTATTGAACCGCAAACCGAACTTGAAAAGCAGCGCTTTGAAGCTGCCCTGCGCCGCAAGCAGCTAAGTTTGGTACTGGCAGGCAAAATGAGCCCACAGGATGCTACAGAACTTAAGGCACTATTTATAAAATAGTTACTTTTGTACAGAAACAGATAACAGCAACCTTTTGAGCCTTTATAAAAATCTTTTTAAGCAAACAGCAATTTACGGGCTGGCTACTGTGCTGCCCCGAATGCTCAGCTTTTTGCTGGTAAGGCTTTATACTGATGTTTTACCCGAAGAAGGCTATGGCGAGGTATCTATTGTATTCAGCTATATAGTGCTGTTTAATGTTATCCTTGCCTACGGTATGGAAACGGCATTTTTCAGGTTTTATAATTCAGATGAAAATAAGTCGGTAGAAAACACATCTACTATTTCCCTGTTTTGGTCATCAATCATGTTTCTGGGTATTGGGCTGCTGTTCAGGCAAGACCTTGCTAATGCTTCGGGCATTGATGTAAGGTTTATAACCTATACAGTATGGATATTGGTACTGGATGCGTTGGTTATAGTACCCTTTTCTAAGCTAAGAGCGCAGGGCAGACCAATGATGTATGCCGCTATAAAAATAGGCAATGTAATAGTCAACCTCGGGCTTAACCTTTTCTTTTTGCTGTGGCTGCCTAAACTTGCTGCTTCACACCCGGGCAGTATTATCGACACCATGTATGCCGAAGGTTTTGAAATTGGATATATATTCATTTCTAATGTAATCGCCAGCCTGCTTACGTTTATAGTAGTAACCCCACATTACTTTAAAATTAAATGGCAGTTTAATAAGGCTTTATGGCTGCGTATGATGCAGTACAGCCTGCCCGTAATGGTGGCGGGTATAGCCTTTGCCGTTAATGAAACTTTTGACAGGATACTTTTAGAG
>JBQGDD010000389.1:0-5631 GCA_052038845.1 Dyadobacter sp.
CAGGAGAGTTATCATCTACTATCAGTACATCAAAACGGGTAGCGAGGCTGAAAACTGCCCTTATAATGGCTTCAATATTTTCAATTTCATTGTAGGTAGGAATGATAACGATACCCTGACTCATTGTAAAGTAGTAGATTTGACTGCAAAAATAATGTATTTCTAACGTGCAGGATATAATTAAATTATAATTTATTATAAAATACCTGAAGCTAAAATTAGTAATTTTGCAACATGATGGACTTGGTTCTAAACGAAAGGATTACCGGAGGCAAAGACTGGGCTACAATATTATTTTTATTGTGCTTTGTGCTTATTGCTGTAAACAGGACTGTTTTTCAGGCGCGGTTTTCTGAATTTACCCGGCTTGCGCTTACTGATAAATACACAAAGATATATAAAGACAGCGGCAATATGTTTAGTGGGTTTACTGTATCATTCTTTATCATACAGGTAATCTCTTTCGCTTTTTTAATACTATACCTGCTGGGGTACTTTAAAATTACCGACGGCACAAGCTGGATAGCTTACATAAGGATATTTACTGTAATATCGGTTTTTATACTCTCTAAATACCTTATAGAAAAAATTATTGCAACATCCTTTAATATAGAAGAGTTTAATGAGCAGTTTAACCTGCATAAAGTTAACTACCGCACCTATATTGGTTTACTGCTGCTGCCGGTTAATTTAATCCTGTTTTACAATGCCGAGCCTCACCCTGTTGTTATATATATAATTATAGGGCTTGTAGTAATTACAAGTATTATATCCTACATAGTTTCATTAAAGATTTATCAAAATTTGATAGCCAATAAATTGTTCTATTTTATTTTGTATCTTTGCACTCTTGAAATAGCACCCTATTATTTCATGTATTATTGGTTTACAAAAAGTTAGTATAACAAAATGGCAAATATGAAAGTGAAAACAATTTTGGTTTCACAACCGGAACCTAAAGTAGAAAATTCACCGTACTTCGAAATACAGCAAAAATTAAAAGTTAAGGTAGACTTCAGGCCATTTATCCATGTAGAAGGTGTTAGCGCCAAAGACGTTAGGCAGCAAAAAATAGACCTGAATAACTATACAGCAATTATTCTTACCAGTAAGAACTCTATAGACCACTTTTTTCGCGTAGCAGAAGAAATGCGCTACAAAGTACCTGAAACAATGAAATATTTTTGCCAGAGCGAAGCCGTTGCTTTTTACCTGCAAAAATATGTGGTTTACCGAAAAAGAAAAATATATGTTGGGCAAAAAGATTTTGTAGATCTTTCGCCACTAATTAAAAAGTATAAAGACGAAAAGTTTCTGCTCCCGGCGTCAGACCAGCTAAACGATGATATACCACATACTCTTAATAACCTTAAGGTAAACTGGACTCCCGGTATTTTTTATAAAACCGTTATGAGCGACCTTTCTGACCTTAAAGATGTATATTATGATGTTCTGGCATTTTTTAGCCCTACAGGTATAAAATCATTATTTAAAAACTTTCCTGACTTTAAACAGAACGATACCCGCATTGCTGTTTTTGGCAGTACTACCCAAAAAGAAGCATTGGATAACGGATTAAGAATTGATATAATGGCACCAACGCCCGAAACACCATCTATGACTATGGCATTAGAAAAATACATTGTTGAAGCTAATAAGGCTAAATAAATTTTTTATAATATATGAAAGAGGCTGCCTTAGTGCAGCCTTTTTTATTCTTATATGTAAATAAGATTTCTGTTAATTTTATTCCATAAAAAAAACTGCCCGTTCCCGGGCAGTTTTCCTCACATCTATTCTAAAAATATTCACATTATGCCAAAGGACCGCCTGCAAGAATTTCTTCGTTAGCAAACTCCTCAAACTTGGCAAAATTTTTCCTGAACGCTTCAGCAAGTTCCCTTGCTTTCGCATCATATGCATCTTTATCTTCCCATGTATTCCTTGGATTTAAAACTTCTGAAGGAATATTAGGGCAGTTTTGCGGTTTAGCTAAACCGAAAACCTCATGCTGAACAAAATCTACATTATCAAGCTCTCCGTTAAGAGCAGCAGTAATCATAGCCCTTGTATATTTAAGCTTCATCCTGCTTCCTATTCCATAAGGACCGCCTGTCCAGCCTGTGTTTACAAGCCATACATTAACTCCTGTTTCTTTCATTTTAGCACTTAGCATTTCGGCATATTTTGTAGGGTGCAGCGGCATAAACGGCGCACCAAAACATGCAGAAAAATTAGGCTGTGGCTCGTTAATGCCAGCCTCTGTACCGGCAACCTTAGCGGTATAGCCCGATATAAAGTGGTAAGCAGCCTGCCCCGGTGTTAATTTAGATATTGGAGGCAGTACACCAAAAGCATCTGCCGTAAGGAAGAATATATTTTTCGGGTTTTTACCTATTGAGCCCGGCTGTATATTATCTATATGGTAAATAGGGTAGCTAACGCGGGTATTTGGAGTGATAGAAACATCTTCAAAGTCCACATCTTTAGTACCTTCTTTAAATATTACATTTTCAAGGATAGCACCCCTTTTAATAGCGCGGAAGATATCCGGCTCATTCTCTTCTGTAAGGTTAATTACCTTAGCATAACAGCCACCTTCAAAGTTAAACACAGTGTTCTCGTTAGTCCATCCATGCTCATCATCTCCTATCAGTTTACGTGCAGGGTCGGCAGAAAGCGTTGTTTTACCAGTACCTGAAAGACCAAAGAAAATAGCAGTATCGCCATCTTTACCCACATTTGCACTACAGTGCATAGGCAGTGTATTTTCAAACACAGGAAGTATAAAGTTAAGTGCAGAGAATATTCCTTTTTTCATTTCGCCTGTATAGCCTGTACCGCCAATAAGTGCTATTTTACGGGTAAAGTCTAATATGGCAAAATTGTGCTGGCGTGTACCGTCAACAGCAGGGTCTGCCATAAAGCCCGGCGCACATACCACGTGCCAGTCTGGCGTAAAATCATCTAATTCAGATTCGTCAGGGCGTAAAAACATATTATGGCAAAACAGGTTAGACCATGCATGCTCTGTAACAACCCTTATATTATGCCTGTAGTTAGGGTCAGCACATACATAGCTGTCTCTTACAAATACTTCTTTACCCGAAAGATAATCAGTTACCTTATTATATAAAGCCTCAAACTTATCGCTGTCAAAAGGCAGGTTTACATTACCCCACCACACTTTATCTTCTGTAATACTGTCTTTTACTATAAAACGATCCTGGGGCGACCTCCCGGTAAACTCTCCGGTATTTACCGCTAAAGCTCCTTCGGCACTCTCAACACCCTGACCTTTTTGTATTGTTATATCATGAAGCTCATCTGGAGAGAGCTGATATCTTACATTGGCATTTTTAATACCTAAACCATCTAACGAAATCGTTTTCGTAGAAAGACCATAATTCTCCATAACTTTTAGATTAAGTTGTGTGTTAAAGGGGACAAATGTAAAAAAATTTAATTTTAAATAATGTGGATTTAGGATTTTTTTGTTACTTCCTTTTCAATAAATTCAAAAATAACACCGTCCAGGCGGCTATTAGTAACAATCCGCCAATGGGAGTAACAAAACCTATCTTTTTAAAATCGAATGAAAACAGGTCATTGCACGATAAAAAATATAGTGAAAATGAAAATAACAGTACACCAGTAATTACAAGTATTGTAATTGCTTTTTTAGCCTTATCTGTAACAACCGGAACGAGGCTAACAAACAATAAAAAAAGTGCATGGTACATTTGGTATTTAACTCCGGTTTCAAATACTGCTATTTGCCCGTCATCCAGCAGCTCCTTAAGCCCATGTGCACCAAAAGCTCCTAAAACTATTGCTGACGCACCAAATATAACCCCCGTAATTGCCGCCTTATTATTCATTAAATAAATATTAAAAAGGTAAATTTAATAAGTTCTGTACAAATTTAGCTTATAAAGTTTTTGATAAATATAACAAATTACTACATTCGTGTGAAAATTAATTAGCTATGAGACATATTTTAATTATTGGCGCAGGGCGTTCGGCCACGTCATTAATAGAATATTTATTAAATAAAGCAGAGCCTGAAAACCTGCACATCACTATTGCTGACCTTTCTGTTGAATTAGCCCAAAAGAAAACAAAAGGCCACAACAGGGCAAGCGCTGTAGCTTTTGACATATTTAACGAGCAGCAGCGCAACGAACATATAAGCAAGGCTGATATAGTAATATCTATGCTGCCCGCACATCTGCATTATGAAGTAGCAAAAGACTGTATTAAGCATAAAAAAAACATGGTAACGGCATCATACATCAGCCCGGCCATGATGGAACTTGACCAGCAGGTTAAAGATAGCGGTCTTATTTTTATGAACGAAATAGGGCTGGATCCCGGTATAGACCACATGAGTGCCATGAAAGTGATTGATGAGATAAGAAGCAAAGGTGGTAAAATTATACTTTTCGAATCTTTTTGCGGTGGGCTAGTGGCTCCTGAAAGCGATACCAATTTATGGAACTATAAATTTACATGGAATCCTCGTAATGTTGTACTGGCAGGACAGGGCGGTACCGCTAAATTTATACAGGAAGGTACTTATAAATACATCCCTTATAATAAACTGTTCCGCAGGACAGAATTTATGGAAGTTGAAGGCTACGGGCGTTTTGAAGGCTATGCCAACAGGGACTCTTTAAAATACCGTAGCGTTTATGGACTTGACGATGCTTTAACGTTATACAGGGGCACACTGCGCAGGGTTGGTTTTTCTAAAGCGTGGAATATGTTCATACAGCTTGGCATGACCGATGATACCTATATAATGGAAAACTCTGAAACAATGAGTTACAGGCATTTTACCAACTCATTCCTGCCTTACCACCCTACTGATTCTGTTGAGCTTAAACTGCGCCATATATTAAAAATAGATCAGGATGATATACAGTGGGACAAACTGGTAGAGCTTGACCTGTTTAATCCTGATAAAATTGTAGGACTACGCAACGCAACCCCTGCACAGATACTGGAAAAGATACTCTCTGACAAGTGGACGCTTAGTCCTGAGGATAAGGACATGATAGTGATGTACCACAAGTTTGGGTTTGACATTAATGGACATAAAGAACAGATAGACGCTACTATGGTATGCACCGGCGAAGACCAAACTTATACTGCAATGGCAAAAACCGTAGGACTGCCTGTAGCTATGGCAGCATTACAGATATTAAACGGGAATATAACGCTTAAAGGCGTTCAGTTGCCTATACATAAACAAGTATATGACCCTATACTGAAAGAGCTTGAAGAGTTTGGAGTAATTTTTAACGAAAAGCGTATGCCTTATATGGGCTATAATCCCAATAATGTAGCAAGTTAAAAAGCTTCAAAAACTAACCCAACTCCATGATACCTTCCCGATGTTGACCCGGGAAGGTTTCTTTTTATAAGCCATATTGTATTATCCAAGCAAATATTTTCAGTCAAATCACTATATTTGGTATTAAACTGAAAGCATGAAGATAAATTCACTACAAATAGAGATAGACGGTATAGATAAAGAAATACTGCGCTACCTTATGGAAGATGCCCGCAAACCCATACTACAGATTGCAGGAAAAATAGGCATATCGGGAGCGGCAATACACCAGC
>JBQGDD010000390.1:0-2409 GCA_052038845.1 Dyadobacter sp.
AAAGAGCAGTTAAGCACTGTTATTGTTGGGCAGCATAAAATGGTTGACCAGTTACTGGTTGCCATACTGTCTAACGGGCATGTACTGCTTGAAGGTGTACCGGGTGTAGCAAAAACAATAACAGCAAAACTGTTGTCAAAAACATTATCGCTTAATTTTAGCAGGATACAGTTTACGCCCGACCTGATGCCTTCGGATATTTTAGGTACATCAGTATTCGACCTCTCTAAATCTACATTCGACTTTAAAAAAGGACCTATATTCTCTAACTTCATCCTTATTGATGAAATTAACCGTGCCCCCGCAAAAACGCAGGCAGCATTGTTTGAAGTAATGGAGGAGCGCCAGATAACTGTTGAAGGTGCTACTTACACTATGGAAGCACCATTTTTGGTAATTGCCACGCAAAACCCCATTGAGCAGGAAGGTACGTACAGGCTGCCGGAAGCGCAGTTAGACCGTTTTCTTTTCAAGACAGTTATAGACTACCCAAACCTTGAGGAAGAAATTGCTATACTGCAAAAGGAAAACGCTTTGCAGGACAGGCAGAAACTTGACAATATAGCCACAGTTCTTACACAGGCAGATATTATAAAATACCAGGCTTTAGTAAAGCAAATTGTGGTAGAGCCACAACTCATTCAGTACATTGCTAAAATTGTTATCAACACAAGAGATAACGCATTTTTATACCTTGGTGCATCGCCACGTGCTTCTATTGCCATACTTAATGCCGCCAAAGGCTATGCCGCCTTAAAAGGCAGGGATTTTGTAACCCCTGAAGATATTAAAGATGCTGCCATACCTGTATTGCAGCACCGTGTAGTAGTATCTCCTGAGCGTGAAATGGAGGGGCTTACAAGTTCTGAAATAATTAAACAGATAATCGACACTGTAGAAATTCCCCGTTAATGAAGTGGTTTAAAAAAATATACCTCAACAACTTTTTTTTCTATGTGTTTATAGGCATCATAGTATGCTTTCTGTTGTCTTATTTTTTTCCTGCTTTATACAAAGCAACATGGCTGCTGTTTTATATTTTCATTGGTTTTACCCTGATAGATTTTCTGTTGCTATTTGCCAGTAACCAAAGGTTTACAGCATCAAGAAACACTCCTGAAAAATTTTCTAACGGCGATGAAAACCCTGTAATTATAAAAATGCAGAGCGGCTATTCATTCTCTGTATCTATAAAGGTTATTGATGAAATACCTTTTCAGTTTCAGGTACGTAATTTTGAGATAAAAAGGAAAATAGCTCCGGGTGCTGCTGACAGCCTGCAATATTTTTTACGCCCTGTAGAGCGTGGTGAATATCATTTTGGCAGTCTTAATGTGTATGTTTCATCGCCACTGCATCTTTTTTCCCGCAGGTTTATTTTTGACAGTAACCAAATGGTGCCCACCTACCCTTCTTATATTCAATTGAGAAAGTATGACCTTATGGCATTTTCTAATAACCTCTTTCAGTATGGGTTAAAGAAAATTAGGCGCATTGGGCATACTATGGAGTTTGAGCAGATAAAAGAATATGTATCCGGTGATGACATCCGTACAATTAACTGGAAAGCGACTGCCAAGAAAAACCAACTGATGGTAAACCAGTTTCAGGATGAAAAGTCGCAAAATGTGTATATGGCTATAGATAAAGGGCGTGTAATGAAAATGCCTTTTAACGGTATGAGCCTGCTTGATTATGCTATTAATTCAACACTGGTACTGTCAAACGTTATATTGAAAAAACAGGATAAGGCAGGTATGTTTGCTTTCTCTAAAAGGGTGGAAAACCGTGTTGCTGCCGAAAGGCGTACTTCTCAGATGCAAAAAATACTGGAAAGCCTTTACAATATTAAAACTGATTTTTTTGAAAGCGATTACAGCAGGCTGTATGCAGATATAAAGAAAAACATAACCCAAAGGAGCCTTATACTGCTGTACACCAATTTTGAAACACTTGACGGGTTAAGGCGGCAACTGCCCTACCTGAAAGGGATTGCAAAAAATCATTTATTAGTAGTAGTGTTTTTTGAAAATACAGAACTTGATGAGTTCATCCATAAAAAAGCAGATAATATTCAGGAAATATATGATCAGGTTATAGCAGAAAAATTCGCATTTGAAAAAAGGCTTATTGTAAATGAACTTAAGAAATATGGTATCTATTCAGTACTCACCAAGCCTGAAAACCTTACTATTGAGAGTATTAATAAATACCTTGAAATTAAGGCAAGGGGGATACTTTAATATTTAAATTTGCAACCTAAATAATAACTATTACAGGTTTTGAAACAAATAACCAGCACCCAAAATGCTTTTATAAAGCAGCTTGTACAATTACAGGAAAAAGCAAAAGCCCGAAAGCAGAGCGGCTCTTTTTTAATTGAAGGGCAACGGGAAATTATGCTGGCAA
>JBQGDD010000391.1:0-2555 GCA_052038845.1 Dyadobacter sp.
TCCCCCTGGGCAGATGAAAATTTTAATACCATACAGCTATGGTCAAGAATTCCGGTAACCGAAAAGTTCCAGATAAGTGCATTAGTGCCATATCATTTTCACAATAGGCAGCCTGCTTCGGGTAACGTTGAAATAAATGGCATTGGCGATATAACAGCCATAGGGCTTTATTCGTTACTTAACAGCCAGGGTACTGAATCCTCAACGAGTCATCTGCTTCAGGCAGGTGCCGGGGTTAAGGCACCAACGGGTAAGTATAATACCTTTAATAACGGCAGCCTTAACCCCGGTTTTCAGCTTGGTACAGGTAGCTGGGACTTTATTTTAGCTACAGAGTATTTGGTCAAAAAAAATAACTTTGGGATAAACGCTATGGCAAATTATATAATAAAGACTGAAAATAACCAGGATTATCAGTTTGGTAACCAGTTTAATTATGGCACTACAGCGTTTTATAACATAACAGGAGAAAACTACGTTGTAGTACCGCAGGCAGGGTTGTCGGGCGAATTGTATGCAGCTAACAAACAGTTTTCAGAACGATTGCCATCAACAGAAGGGGAGATTTTGTTTGGCAGGATTGGCATTGAGGCGGGAACAGGTCGTTTTTCGGCAGGTGTAAATGCTATGCTGCCCATAAGCCAAAACCTTAACGGCGGTATAGTAGAGGCAAATTACAGGCTGTCTTTTAATATTAACTACAGTTTGTAAAATTAAAAGCCCGGCAGGGATGTACTGCCGGGCTTTTAATTATTATTGATTGGATTTAATTATCCTTTAAATTCTACTGTTTTGCTTTCGCCGTTTATAACAACTTTTACAAGTCCGTGTTTAGAAAGTCCTTTCATAGCGGCATCCCATTTTTTACCGCTAAGACCTGCCTGTGCTTTAAGTGCATCAAGCGCAAGCTGGTTGCTTGTTTTTAGTATTTCGGCAATAGCTTTTTCATCATCGGTAAGCTCAACCGCTTTCTTTTCCGGTCTCATTTGCGGAAAGAAAAGTACTTCCTGTATGGAATGATTATTGGTAAGGAACATTATAAGCCTGTCCATACCAATGCCTAACCCCGATGTTGGGGGCATGCCATACTCCAGCGCACGCAGAAAATCGTTATCTATAAACTGTGCTGCTTCTACATCACCTCTTTCAGATAGCTTTAACTGTGCTTCAAAGCGTTCTCTCTGGTCTATGGGGTCATTAAGTTCAGAGTATGCATTCGCTATTTCTTTACCGCATACCATAAGTTCAAAACGCTCCGTAAGTTCAGGATTGTCCCTGTGCTCTTTACAAAGCGGACTCATTTCTTTAGGATAGTCAGTTATAAAGGTAGGCTGTATAAAATTGCCTTCACATTTTTCGCCGAATATTTCATCAATCAGCTTGCCTTTACCCATAGTATCATCTACCTCAATACCCATGCCTTTGGCAGCTTCAAACAGCTCTTCTTCTGTTTTTCCGGTAATGTCAAAACCTGTAAACTGTTTAATAGCATCTGTCATGGTTACCCTTGCATAAGGTGCTTTAAAGTTTACTTTGTGCTCGCCAAAAGTAGCTTCGCTGGTACCGTTTACCGCTATAGCGCAATGTTCTAAAAGACTTTCGGTAAACTCCATCATCCAGTTGTAGTCTTTATAAGCTACATATATTTCCATTGCGGTAAATTCAGGATTATGTGTCCTGTCCATACCTTCATTCCTAAAGTTTTTAGAAAATTCGTAAACACCATCAAAACCGCCGACTATAAGCCTTTTAAGGTATAACTCATTAGCTATCCTCATATATAAGGGAATATCCAGTGAGTTATGATGCGTTACAAACGGTCTTGCGGCAGCCCCGCCCGGTATAGGCTGTAATATTGGGGTTTCAACTTCAAAATAGCCTTTGTCATTAAAAAAGTTACGCATGGCATTAAAGAGTTTTGTTCTCTTAATAAAAACCTCTTTAACCTGTGGGTTAACCACTAAATCTACATAACGCTGCCTGTACCTTAACTCAGGGTCGGTAAAGCCGTCAAAAGTTTTGCCGTCGGCATCTGTTTTAGGCATTGGTAGTGGGCGTAGCGTTTTACTTAAAATAGTAAAATCTTTTACGCGTATCGATTTTTCACCAACCTGTGTAGTGAATAACTCTCCTTCAATACCGATAAAGTCGCCAAGGTCTGTAAGTTTTTTAAAAACCTCATTGTATTTGGTTTTATCGTCACCGGGGCATATTTCGTCACGGTTAATATATACCTGTATTCTGCCTTCGCTGTCCTGAATTTCGGCAAAAGATGCCTTACCCTGAATACGGAACGACATAATACGACCTGCAATAATAACCTGTTTACCTTCAGAAAAATCATTCTTGGCCTGCTTTGAAGTATGGTTTACCGGAAACAGGTTAGCGGGATAAGGATTAATGCCGAGTTTTCTCAGCGAGTCCAGTTTTTCTCTGCGGATGATTTCTTGTTCTGAAAGCTGCATAATGATATGTTTTTAAGCGCGCAAAGATAGTGATTCTTACGAAAAACTGAAACGCCGTAACCATGTATAACAAGACAGCGCTTTTTTGTA
>JBQGDD010000392.1:0-3435 GCA_052038845.1 Dyadobacter sp.
TCGTTATTCATTTGCTTTGGATCGCCAATAAGTACCCTGCCTACCCGCTCTTTTTTAAAATAATCTTTTAAAAAATCAATAGCCGTTTCACTGGGTATTGTGGTAAGCCCCGATGCTATAATCTGCATTTCATCGGTTACAGCGATACCTGTGCGTTTAAGTCCGTAGTCTATGGCGAGTACTCTCATTGTTATAGTTGTTTTTATGGCTTTAACTTTCCTAACCGCAAAAGTAACGGAAATGTAACTTTCCTGTCGCTTTTATTCCAGCTTTCCTCCAGTTCCTGCCTTATACTGTCAAGGGGGTTTTGATTATTCTTTTTTATATAATGCTGCACTGCAGACCATGTTTCCAAATATCCTGTTAACTGTTCAAAGCTCCATGTATATTTACTTTCAAACTGCTTTTCGTTATATATTTCTGTAAAAGGAAACGGCAGGGTTTTGTAATTCTCGTCCAAGTAGCGACGTTCAGGATCCCAGTACGGGCCAATGATATCATAATAAAAGTGGCTTATAATTTTATCTGTGGCTTGGTTAGTTTTAAACAGCCCGTAACCAATCACAGCTATAACACCTTCATTTTTAAGTATCCTGAAAACCTCGTTATAAAAAGCATCAAAATCAAACCAGTGTATTGCCTGGGCTATGGTTATTAAATCAAACTGAGCATTGGCAAAATTAGTTTCTTCCGCTTTTTGAAGGCTATACGTAATATTCTCCTTTACAACAGCATTATCAAGTTGGTTTTGGCTAATATCTGTGGCATATACCTCATCAAAATATTCAGCCAGCATTCCGGCAACCTGCCCATTGCCTGTTGCCACATCAAGTGCAGTTGTTTTTGACTCTACAAAGGAAAGTATGTATTCAATCATCTCAACCGCGTACCCGGGCCTGAATTTGGAATAGCCTTTTGCCTGTACAGAAAAATTATCTTTCATAAATAATACAGCTTTTAGTAAAGATAACCAAAACCGTTCTTTTTATTACAAAAATCAGTAAGATTGTGTATTTATGCTTACTATTCAATAGCTATAATTTACAGGTATTCTTATCTTTGCCAAAAGTCAACAAAATTGCTATGAAACATATACAGACTATAATAGAACAAGCCTGGGAAGACAGATCGCTTTTGCAGGATGAAAAAACAATAAATGCTATTCGGGAAGTAATAGAACTACTGGATAACGGCAGGCTTCGCGTTGCAGAACCCCTAAATGGCGGATGGCAGGTTAACGAATGGGTTAAAAAAGCGGTTGTAATGTACTTTCCCATACAAAAAATGGAAACGCTGGAGGCAGGCATTTTTGAGTATCATGATAAAATTCCGCTAAAGCGTAATTATGCCGAAAAAGGTATAAGGGTAGTGCCAAATGCCGTAGCAAGGCATGGTGCTTATATATCATCAGGCGTTATAATGATGCCAAGCTATGTAAACATAGGTGCTTATGTAGATGAAGGTACTATGGTAGATACATGGGCTACTGTAGGCAGTTGCGCCCAGATAGGCAAAAATGTTCACCTTAGTGGCGGTGTTGGTATTGGCGGTGTTTTAGAACCATTACAGGCAGCCCCGGTTATTATAGAAGATGGCGCTTTTATAGGTTCAAGATGTATTGTAGTTGAAGGTGTAAGGGTAGAAACCGAAGCTGTGCTTGGTGCTAATGTGTGTCTTACTGCTTCTACCAAAATTATTGACGTTACGCAGGAAGTTCCTGTAGAGATAAAAGGTGTTGTGCCTGCACGTTCTGTAGTTATACCCGGCAGCTATACTAAAAAATTCCCTGCGGGAGAATACCAGGTTCCCTGTGCACTGATTATAGGTAAGCGCAAACCATCTACAGATTTAAAGACTTCGCTGAATGATGCCTTGAGGGAATATGGTGTAGCGGTTTAATACCTTATAATGAGCGATAATAACGTTAAGATATCAGCTCTTGCCATTGTATATAATGAAGAGCATAATATTAGGGAGTACCTTGACAATATGGCTTTTGCCGATGAAATTGTTGTTGTTGACTCCTATAGTAATGATGATACTGTTGAGATAATTAGGCAGGAATACCCACACGTGAGGTTTTACCAGCGTGTGTTTGATGATTTTTCATCACAGCGCAATTATGCGCTTGACCTGTCTTTAAATGACTGGGTTGTTTTTTTTGATGCCGATGAAAGGGTTTCCGAAAAAGGCATACAGGAAATTTTAGCTACCATAAACAGTACTACTGATAAAGCTGCCTACTGGTTTAAACGTAAATTTTATTACAAAGGCAAACCTCTTGTTAATAACAAATTTAATTATGACAAGGCTATAAGGCTCTTAAGAGTTTCTAAATGCAGGTACTCTGAAAAGCTGGTGCATGAAACGATTGAAACCAAAGGCAAAACAGGTATATTAAAAGAGTCTATAGACCATTATTCTTTTAAGAGTAAGGAAGATTTTTTACTTAAAAGACTCCAGTACTCTCAATTAAAGGCAAAGGAACTGTACAAAAAAGGGGTTAAAACCAACCTTTACCACATTACAGTACGCCCTGCCTACAGGTTTTTTAAATATTACATTTTAGGCACGGGTTTTTTAAACGGGCAAAGGGGGTTTGAAATCGCAAGGATACTCGGATACCATGTGTATATGCGGTATATGTATCTTAACGAGCTTAATAACCCGTACAAAAAGCCTAAAATATTGGTTATACAGCAAAAAATGATAGGCGACGTGCTTGCCAGCAGCATCATTTGCAATAACCTTAAATACCTGTATCCAGACTCAGACATTCAGTATTCTGTTTACCCTTTTACAAAGCCGGTTGTAGATAACAACCCTAACATAGATAAGATTTTACCTTTTAACCCTGAATACCGTAATAACAAGTTTGCATTTTTTAAATACCTGTGGCAAATACGCAGGACAAAATATGACATTGTAATTGATGCTTACGGTATTTTGGAAAGTAACCTTATGGTGGCGTTTTCTTCCGCTAAAAGAAAAATAGGGTTTTACAAACCTTACAGCAGCATACTATATACTGATACAGTTACTGAGTTAAAAACGCCGCATACCAAGGCGGGGCTTGCGCTGGATAACCGTACGTTACTGGTTAAAGTACTTAATCCGTCAAATAATTTTGACAGCAAACCCAAAATATATATAACAGAAGAGGAAATTGAAAAAGGCAGGGAAATTTTAAGCCAAAATAAAATTGATACAGCAGGTAAAATATATATGATAAGTGTTTTGGGCAGCAATGGCATGAAAACTTATCCTTTTGCATACATGGCTGGCTTACTTGACATAATTGCCCAAAACAGTGATGCTACGCTTATATTTAACTACATTCCATCTCAGAATAAAGAAGCAGAAGAAATTTTTAACCTGTGCTCTGCCGAAACTAAAAAGAAAATAAGGACTGATCTTATACCGGGAACCATACGC
>JBQGDD010000393.1:0-4077 GCA_052038845.1 Dyadobacter sp.
TAACTGCAAGCCTTAAAATATGCTCTCCCTGTGTCAAGGCTATGTTTTCAGCAGTATAGTCCTGCCAGTTGCCCCAGTCGCCGGTATAAGGTAAGGTTATGCCTGCACTAACAGGATTACCGTCAACCTCAAAGTGAAAAGGGCCGCCACCATTAGCGTTACCGGATGCATACCTAAGATTTAAATTATACAAACCTGAACTCTGAACATTAATTGTATATTCCAGCCATTCACCGGCAGTTATCCAGCCCACTGTAGGGCCTTCCTGTGTATCCATAGCAGCATCTACATATTCTGTAGCCCTGTAGCCGCCTTCATTATTAAGGGAACTGTCATAATAAGAGATATTTTGCCCTATTCCGCCTTCAAACACATCATAATTACCTGCCTGTATAGTGCCGGGTATTATAAATGGCGTATTAAGATAAGGCATTTGTTCTCCTACCTGTATCGTAACGATATTAGTTGTAGCAAACATATCATCTATATACACCCTTGCATACATATTGTGTATGCCTAAAGGCAGGTTAGAAGCTGTTATTTCGTATGGTTCTGTAGTGTCTTCCCCAATTAAAGACCCGCCGTTAAAAAATTCAACTTTGGTTACGCCTGCTCCTGTAACAGTAGCTGTAAGGTTTACACTTCCGTTAGCATAAGCCTGCTCAAAATCGGAAGATAATACTCCTGAAACATCAATATCCCTGCTTGTTGCCATTTGCTGTGCGGGAACGTTTAATATATATCCGTCAGAAAAGGTAACTGCAATAGCTGCGTCAGAATAATTATGGGCTACATAAGTTATTAACCCGTCATTATCTGTAAATGAAGCTGCAATAGGGTAATTAGCAGTAATATTGGTATTTACAGTACCTAATGCATTCATTGCATGCAGCCAATGATACGTTTGCGCATCAGATATTCCAAATTTTAAAGATCTGTCAGGGTAAGAATCATATAAGTCTATTGCTGCCTGTGGGTCAATAAACGATAAGTACTGCCAGTAGGTATCATGCCAAAGATTTGGGTTTTCAGCATTACTTAAAATACCTGTGTTTGATGAAATTTCATTCCATAAAGAGGTAACATAATCAGTATTGTGTCCTAAATAAAGAGAGCCTCCATGAATAGGGTATAACTCAATACCATAAGCGGCGGCAATGTCAGATGTCCAAAAAGTCTGGTTGTCATAACCATTACCCCAAATTCTTGATGCAAGGCTGTATCCGTAACCGGGTTTAAAGGTTCTTTCGTTAATGTCGAACCAATACTCTTCCGTAGCGGTTTGTTCCGTTGTGTATATATATATACCTAAATCCCGTATTTCATTATTTTGTGTAATGGTACCCCAATGTATTAAAGAAGAGGCAAACTGCATACTCTCTGAAGTAGATTCCTGGTCATTGCCAAAAGGGAAGGTAGCAAAACCATTAGCCCAGCTATGCCCGGCATAGGGGCTAAAGTTCCTTAAATAAGGGAACATTGTATCGTTTCTGTCCGGCGAAGCGGCATCACGAATCAGCAAATTAATCATAGGTCCCCATTCAGCACTCCAGCCGGGCTCAAACTGTTCCATAAACGCAGCCGCGTGAATAAAGTATCCCCAATGGAAATGATGGTCGTTCAGGTTATTGTCCTGTCCGTGTCCGGCAGGGTATCCTATAAGTGACGACCAGTTGCTGTTATAGTAAAACAGAAAGGCAACCTCGCCTGATTCGGCTTTAAGCCAGTCTTCAAGCCTTTCTTTTATAGTAGCCACCATCTTATTACGGGCTTCGGTATTTCCCATCTCATCAGCAACACGCGCTGTCTGTATAAGGCGGTTCATCATCTGCCCCTCATTATAAGAGTCAGTCCATGTTGCTAACCCGTCATTTTCAATTTGGGCTACTTTTTCGTTCAGCAATGCCGGGTTAAAGCCCGGGCTGTAATTATCAAGATAGGGGAGTGTTGGTAAAATACCTTTAAAGGTATTTTCTACAGTAAATGTATTACCGTCCAGTGTTTTTAGCTCACCTCTTATTGAGCTATAGCTGTATCCGGCCGGCTGTGCCGAACCAGAAGCCAGATATCCCCACTGATGAGGTAATAGACCCTGTAAAACATTGGTTTCTGTACCTTCCTTAACATCAGGCGTTACCGTAAATACGGTGGTAAGTTTTGAAGTAGCTTCATTATAACTCCAGGTAGCTGTGGTATTTTCCGGAAAAACATAAGCATATTTTTTATACTCATTAGCTACATTAAGTACGTTTGTTGCTGTTGGAGGTATAAATGCCATAGACCAGTAATTATTACCATTTAAAGTAGAAGTATATACATTGCCATTTTGTGACCATGTACTCCCAACAGGTGCATATACTGCATAATCTGATTCCTGTTGAGAGTTTGTTATCACAAGCATTTCGTTATGTATGGTAACAGAACCCTGATTAACTTCTATCCTTGCGATATCGTTATCGTTTTTTGTAAAATAAAGAAAAGGCATACCTATTCCAGAAATAGCTTTAAGATTGTGTGAGCCATTACTCCAGTTCATAGTTACTGTCCAGTCAGAATGGTCTGATACTGTAGCCTGCGTGGCATTAAGCCCTGTTACCCCTACAAGTATCGGCATTCCGTCGCCTATTGGCTGACTGCTTCCGTTTGGGGTTGATACAGGGACAACGTAGCTTACAACAAGTCCCTGATTAACCGTCCTCATAGCTAATGGGTAGTTAAAGAGATTATTGGCGTGATTTTCTTTTACTAAAGCCGACCACCAGTCATTTGTTGGTACTGGGTTGCCAAGAGCATTGCCACTTAATTGTGGAGTGCCTGAAGGGAATGAATTTCTACCGGCAGAATCTGTTCCGGGAAATGTGTTGGTGTAGCTTCCCTGCCCAACTGCTGTTGTCTGTGCAGTAGTGGTTAAACTAATAACTATTAAACAGACTAAAATAATGTTTTTGTAAATTTTTACCATAATTTTTTTATTTATGCTAAAATATTGAGTATAAAATGAATTATATATATTTTTAAGCATATACAAACTATACAGTATCTATTATTATAACATTTAAACTTATGCTGCCTATACATATACTATACAACAAAATATAATTTATTTATCGGCTACTGATTAAAAGGACTTTAGCCTGCTTTTGATAACAACAAAGGCTTTGGGCATTATTTTAAATATGCAGGTATAGTTAGTGGAAAAAAAGCAAAAAAGAGGTTCTGTATGTTATACATAACATCAATAAAAAAACCTGCAAATTTTTATACTTACAGGTTTTTATTGAAACATTAGTCTGTTTCAAATCGATATTTCCGATAATAATATTAAGTGGAGCCGCCGGGAATTGAACCCGGGTCCAAACAGGCAACTAAAGAGCTTTCTACATGCTTAGCTTCCGCTTGGGTTTTCGATATTGTGCAAGGCCGGAAACCGCCACACAATACTTAGCTTCTGTTTTCTCAAGACCTTCGCGAAGCAAAAAGGTCTCCAGGTTTATTTTTACGGTTCCCCTTAATAAAACGCCATAAACCAGGGCTTTTTAGGAGAATCTCGCTTTCCTGCCTTGCAGGAACGAGGCTAATCGTACTATAAATTCAGATTATGCAGCAAGAGCGTAGTTATTTTCGCCGTTTAAAAGTTTGAAACATAGATTAACGAGATACGTTCCGGTTCTCGGCATGCTTACCATTCAATTCGACCTGTTGTCAAAACCAGTCGGCCCCATAAACATATCATAATTAAGCAAAAATGATACCGTTTTTTAGTTGTGCAAATGTACTTATTTTATTTTTATAATTGATTGTAATTCCCGTATATTTGAATCGGATTTTCAATATAAAATTATCTTATATGTAAGATGACTTGCCGAATATAGAAAATGCCTTAAAACCTTCCGATAATACCTATAATTAATAATGAAGTTTGGAATTATAAAAGAAAGAAAAAATCCGCCGGACAGGAGAGTTGTTTTCAGCCCTGAAAAACTTACTGAGCTTGTAAATCTTTATCACCAGGCAGCTATTAAAGTTGAAAAATATGATGTGATTATATTTGATTATTAAGAATATGCATCAAATGGA
>JBQGDD010000394.1:0-2938 GCA_052038845.1 Dyadobacter sp.
GGAACTGCCTCTCTATGCGTTTTGAAATCCCTCAAAGCCGTGTGTTTTGCATAGTTTTTGTTGAACTTCACGTAAAAACCGTCACAAAGGTTTTCGTTGTAATGGAAAGATTAGGGCAACCGTAAGCCCAAAGGTTTATGAACGCCACAAAAAAGCCGATGGAATCTACAATGTAAAAATTAGGGTCCATGACAAAGGAGAGAAAAAAAATATTGATACGCCTCATTTCCTTTCTCTAAAACAATTCGCCAAAGTAAAAGGGAAAAAGAATTTAGTATTAAAGATTCCTTTGTCCTGGACATAGTTGGCAAGAAGCTAAAAGATTATCGTAAAACGATCAGTGAGCTTGAAGATAAGCTGGTTTTTTTATAGCCGAATTGTTAAGAGAGTATCTAAAAAACAATAATGAAGAGATTGTTTCATCAAATTCTGTGATAACTATATCCAACAGGAAAAAGATGATGGACGAGATGGTTCCGCTGCCAATCGTCGAGCGGTTAGGAATCATTTAATTGATTTTTCAAACGGAGTAGTGTTTCAGCTAATGAAATTCATTACAATAGGTACTAGTACAAATAGTTAGACAGTTATATGTATCCGTTCCTGCTGCGAATTACCCTCAATTTTACAGAGAGCAGTTACATTTCTATCTTGACTCTCATTATGCTAAGGGAAAATAGTGTCAATTCTACCTGTGCACTCGAAAAATTTCAATGACGATATCAGCAAAAAGCATTGCTTGGTTTTTACCTTTATTTGTGAATGCTGCGACTTTCATTTCCGCATCCCTGGCCGCAATCATTTCGCAATTTGAGTCCTTAATAGCGATGTATTTATGAGGAAGGATATTAAGCTGCTTGGCTGTTTATAGATATATCTCAGGATGAGGATTACCGTGTGTAACGAAATCAGCTGAAGTAATTACATGGAAGTACTTGTGTAGTCCTATTTTTTTGAAGACAAGCGGAATTAAGCTATATGGCGAATTAGTTGGTAATTCTAGCAAAAGATTTTATGATTTCAGATAATGTAGAAATTCATCTACGTCAGGTATAGCACTGTCCTATTCTTCAATTAGCTCCTTCACTCGTTCTATCACCGTATTACTGAAATACTTCCCCACGGATGCAATTTGTGTCAGAACTCCGTAACTTCTGTAGTAGTTATTGAGCTCATTAACAATACGTTTCTTTCTTTACTATTACTCCCAGAGAACTAAATATTTCATATTATGTCTATTCTCAGAGAACTCATGAATCAATAATTACACCATCGATATCAAAAATTACAGATTCAACAATTCTCATATTTTTGGTACACGATTTTTTAAGCAATCTGAGCATCAATGCTAGTAAACCTATTAATATTAAATATCATTCAAAAAGTCAAAATAGTACCAATTGAACATGCCGCATTTTAACACCATATAGAAATAAATCATAGCTTTCTTCAACTTTATTTCCGGATAAGATCAGGTGGTTATTCAGCAATAAAATTTCTTGTAATTTATTCTCCTTTAGTACTATAATAAAATATCTTGATAACTCCTCTAAATATTTTTTTCATACGCTTACGTTACGAATTAGGTATGCGTCCACTCAATGAAATAAGAAATGGTTCCAGCAGTCTTTGTGCATCTTCCGGATCTTGTCAATAAAGTATGGGTGACTATAATTACTGCACTCCTACCGAATATCTTACTACTTATTATAATAAAACCCTAGTTTTCGTGGATTGATTTGCAAGATATAGGCTGGTAAATTTGAATTCGATATATAATGAATAATGCCATGAAAAAGTTGTTTAGCATTGCCGTGCAGATTTTTACATTTTTAGTGTTCGCCTCTTGTTCAAAAGATAACGCCGGAGGATCCAGTCCTTATCCTTCTTTATTGAAAGGTACCATTTATTATGACTGGGCTACTGAAGGTATTCTTAAGATGAGCCTGCCAGGTGGTACGGGTGGATCTTTTATCCCCGACGATTCCAAGCTCAATAACTTTGATATTTCTCGCGATGGAAAATGGAAGCTAACAGCCGTGAATGCAAGTACATTTGGACAATATGATGTCAGGTTCACAATCAGCGATATGAACAGCGGAAAAATAGTAGAGGAATTTATATACAATAGCCCTGCAGGCAATAGCTATTGTAAAGGTTATTTATCGCCTGACAATAGTTTGATCCTGATCACATCAAATGACTTTCAAGACGGTATCACGATCTTAAAACGAAACGGTGAATTTGTAGCACGTATCGTGGACATCAATGGTGAAAGGCTTGGTATGAATGAATCTCGCTTATGGCTACCGGGAAATAACGTCATCTTTACACATGGTAAATATATTATTAAGATGGCCCCTCCCTTTAATTCGGGAACATTAGTTAAAGAAATGAGCTATCAGGATTGGGGCAAGCTAACCGTTAATCAGGCAGGTACCCAGTTTGCCCTAAATATTGGTAATCATATTTACACGATGGATATAAATGGGAATGACCTTAAGCAGGTGACTGTAAGCAATTTTAAAGAATCTGTACCGGAGTTTTCTCCAGATGGAAAACATTTGTTGATTGGTACCAATTATCGATCTACCGGAACGCTCGGTTATTCATGGGACTTGAAAATCATTCCCAATGATGGAAAGCAATATAACGTTGATGCAGATGCAAATAATTCTCGGGGAGTTATTCCTGTAATCTGGAGAGGAAAAGACAAAATTGAAAGTGCTGGTGGACAAATGATCTGGAGGTGATATGAGGTGCTGTTAGATACGATGGAGTTGATATTTTATGCCGCAGCTCTCAATGGTTAGTTAAAAATTATTTTTTATTTTGAGAATTCAATATAGTGCTTCAGGTGCATGAATAAAAGCTTAATATGTATTGCAGTACTTTATGGACTTACGATAATCAATAGCTTCGCTCAGACTAAGAATGA
>JBQGDD010000395.1:0-6831 GCA_052038845.1 Dyadobacter sp.
TCAGCCTCTTTAACGGCGAGTAATTCATCTATCTTTTTTATGTAGCTGTTGGTAAGATCCTGCACATCTTCCTCTGCGCTTTTACATGCATCTTCAGATACGCCTTCTTTCTCCAGCTTTTTAATTTCGGTGTTTGCGTCTTTACGTGCATTCCTTACACCAATTTTTGCATCTTCTGCTTCAGCTTTAGCCTGTTTTACCAAATCTCTCCTTCTCTCTTCTGTCAACGGCGGTACACTTATTATAATGTTATCGCCGTTATTCATTGGGTTAAAGCCAAGGTTAGCTATCATTATCGCTTTTTCTATAGGCTGAAGCATGTTTTTTTCCCATGGTTGTACGGTGATAGTACGCGCGTCAGGAACATTAATATTAGCTACCTGAGAAAGCGGAGTCTGCGAGCCGTAGTAATCTACTTTTACTCCGCCAAGCATTGCCGGGCTTGCCTTGCCGGCACGAATATTTACAAATTCTTTTTCAAGATGCGCTACAGATCCGTTCATGGATTCCTTAGTGCTATCTAAAATAAAATCAATCTCTTCCATAGTATTAATTCTTAAGTCGTATAAAAAATTAAACGTTAACTGTAGTTCCTACAAGTTCACCTTCACATACTTTTACCAGGTTGCCTGCCTTATTCATGTCAAAAACAATAATAGGGAGTTCATTTTCCTGGCTTAATGTAAATGCAGTGGTATCCATTACATTCAGTCCTTTTTTCAATACATCTTCAAAAGTAAGCGTATCATATTTTATTGCGCTGGCATCCTTTTCAGGGTCAGCAGTGTAAATACCATCTACACGTGTGCCTTTCAATATCACATCAGCATCAACTTCTACACCTCTTAAAACAGCAGCAGTATCAGTTGTAAAATAAGGATTTCCTGTACCGGCACCAAATATTACAATCCTGCCTTTTTCAAGGTGGCGCACAGCCCTCCTTTTAATGTAAGGTTCTGCAATTGCCTCAATTTTAAGTGCAGTTTGCAGTCGGGTTGGCATACCGGCATCTTCCAGTGCACCCTGCAGTGCCATACCGTTAATAACAGTAGCAAGCATACCCATATAATCACCCTGAACCCTGTCCATACCATTGCTGGCTCCGGCAACACCCCTAAAAATGTTTCCGCCACCAATAACTACAGCGATTTCTACACCCATATTGTGTATTTGTTTTATTTCAGCAGCATATTCAGCAAGCCTTTTAGGGTCAATGCCATACTGCCTGTCGCCCATTAGGGCCTCGCCACTTAGTTTCAGGAGGATTCTCTTGTATTTCATAGGATATAATTAACAGGTGCAAATATAACAATAAATGTTTTTCCTGAAACACGAATGTTATACCGGTATCAGTTCTTCGTAGGATTTTTTAGCCGCCTCATATCCAACTTTAAATATCTCGTCCATTTTTGATTTGTTGGTTTCAAATGTGCTGAAAAGTGCCAGTTCATCAGGGCTTATAACCCAGTCGCATAAAGTGAATTTTTGGGTATTGCTGTTAGCTGAAAGCAAATCATAAGCCCGTGTGGTTACAGCCCTTATTGACTTCATGTCATCTGCTTTTATCTTTTGTATGGGGCTTACATACACACCTATAAGTGTATCGCAGCGTCCCTGCAAAACATCTGTAGGGAAGTGGTTTACTATTCCGCCATCGCTGTACAGTTTGCCATCAATTTCGTAAGGAGATATAATACCCGGAAAGGCAGACGAAGCCAGTACGGCATCGGCAATTTTAGTTTCATGATTAAATATTTTCAGCTTGCCCGAAACCAAATCTGTAGCGGTAATGTGCATTTTATAAGGGAGGTCGCCTAACGTAGCATCTTTAAATACTGAAATAAAATAATCCCTAAAAGCTTCAGAGTCTATAAAACCTGCTTTGCGGAAGGTAAAATGTTTCCAGTGGAAAAAATAAATAGACTTAAAAAATTCCAGTATTTCTTCAGGTTTTTTGCCCCATGCATATAGTGATGACACTATAGCCCCGGAACTTGTACCCGCAATATGGGAGGGCCTGATGCCAATTTCTTCAAAAAATTTAAGCACCCCCGCGTGGGCTATACCTTTAGACCCACCGCCTGAGAGTATCAGCCCAATGGTACTTCCTTCAAATTTCATTTCAATCTTAATTTCATGACTAAATTACACCTTTTTGTGGTAAATTGTCCTTTTTGGTTTGCAAAAGTTACGTTACTTTTGCCGCCAAATAAATACCCATGAAGCAGTTAATTGAAAATACCCTGACTAATGCTTATTCTTATTCAGAATACCGTAGCCATGTATCGGCATTATTGTTAGAGGGTTTGTCAACCGGAGCAACACAATCTGAAGACCTTACTCATTACAGCACACTAAATGAGGTTAGGATGAACCGTCTTGATAAAACCATAACCGTACCGCAGGATATTAAAGATAAACTGAGCGCACTGCAAAGGGATTACCTTTTCCTTGTAATATCTGAAGGCTGGTGTGGTGATGCGGCGCAGATAGTACCTGTTATTAACAAAATGGCTGAAACATCGGAAAAGATTGGGTTAAAAATAGTATTAAGGGATGATAACGACAGCCTTATGCAGGAGTTTTTAACCAATAGTGCACGCTCTATACCCAAACTTATTGTACTTGATAAAATAACCTTTGATGTTATTGCAAGCTGGGGACCAAGACCTACAGATGCAGCACAACTTATTATAGATTTTAAAGAAAAATATGGTGTTGTAAATCAGGAAGCCAAAACCGAACTGCAAAAATGGTACCTGCACGATAAGGGGTTAAGCACTATGCAGGAAATAGCTTCGCTGCTGTAAGTTTTACAGCGTACCTATAATATCTATTTTATCAGAGGTTGAAATACCGCCCGGGTTGCATCCGGGTTTTCCTTCAGGGATTTCTTTATTTATCGCTTTATAATACTCTACCCATGCCGGGAAAAACTCCTTAGTGCCCGGCTGTTTATAGGTCATAGGGTACAGCCTGAAAAAAGGTTTGCCGCCATTGGCAAATAAAAAAGCATCATATATAAGTTCAGAACAGTAGTATTTGCCATTGTTATATACATACTCATCATCATAAGGCGTGCCTAATTGCTGCAATGCAAATGCTGTTGCGCCCTGTATAAGGTTTTGGTGTTCTTTTTTAAGCCTGCCAACATACATTGGTTTAACCGTGTTTTTAGAAAAGTCATTGAGTGTAGAAAGGCGTACCGCTTTTCCGGCAGCTTCCATAATATAAATGGTATCGTTGCGGTAATACACCATACCCATGTGGCTAAAGTCATTGCCGTTATACCCTTCGGTGACTGCTTCTATAGCATCGCACAATGGCCCGCAGTCCATATCCTGAAAAATAAGGTCGCCGTCTTTTAAAGAATCAGGATTTATAGTCTGGCAGTAACCGCCAACAGTAATTAAAAGAAATAAAACCAGTTGTTTCATATTATGCTTCCTCCTGAGTTACTGATGCTTCAAAAGCTTCTGGTGAAATAGCATCTTCAACTGAATAATCACCAATTTTTGTGCGTCTTAAAGCGGTAAGGTGCGCGCCAGATTGTAGTGCATGACCAAAATCATGTGCGAGTGAGCGTATGTATGTTCCCTTGCTGCATACTACCCTAAAATCTATTTCGGGCAGGGCTATGCGGGTAATTTCAAATTCGTGTATGGTGGTTTTTCGTGAAGCAATTTCGACTTCTTCGCCTTTTCGGGCGTGTTCATACAGCCTTTTGCCATCTTTTTTTATCGCCGAAAAAACCGGAGGTTTCTGGTCTATTTCTCCCATAAACTGCGGTACGGTCTCTTTGATGAGGTTATCATCAATATGCTCGGTTGGAAATGTCTCGTTTACTTCTGTCTCCAGATCATAAGATAGGGTAGTGGCACCAATGTAAAAAGTACCGGTGTACTCTTTTTCCATACCCTGTAGTTCACTTATGCGTTTGGTAAATTTACCGGTGCATACTATAAGCAGCCCTGTTGCCAGTGGGTCGAGCGTACCTGCGTGCCCTACTTTTATTTTTTTAAGCCCAAGGTGTTTTTTAAGGCTCCACTTTATTTTATTAACCGCCTGAAAAGAACTCCATTGCAGGGGTTTATCTATAAGTACAATTTTACCTTCGGTAAATTCTTCGGGAGATGCCAAACGCTGTTATTTGTAAGTTAAAAAGTAAGCTAAAAGCAGGCTTCCTGCTACTATCCTATACCAGCCCCAAGGCTTAAATCCGTATTTTTTTATGATGCCGATAAATCCTTTAATGGCTATAATGGCAACTATAAAAGCTATAATATTACCTATAAAGAACATATTGAGGGTTTGCTGGTTTTGCGTAAGCAGTTCATAACCCTTAAGCCCGGTCTGCTCATACGTTTTTAAAAATATAGAGTACAGTGTAGCTGCCGCCATAGTGGGTACAGCAAGAAAAAAGGAGAACTCTGCTGCGGTTTCACGGGTAAGCCCCTGTTGCATGCCCCCTATTATAGAGGCAGCCGAACGGCTTGTACCCGGCATCATGGCGAGACATTGCCAAAAACCGATGCTTACCGCTTTTTTTATGCTTATATCCTGTTCGGTATATACTTTCGGGTTTTTGAAAAGGTTTTCTATAAACAGCAGTAACACCCCGCCTACGATAAGTACTATAGCAATGGGTACAGGGTCGCCTAAAGCATCTTCAATCAGGTCGTCAAATAGCAAACCAAGTATTAATGCAGGGACTACGGCACAGGCGAGTTTGATGTAAAAATTAAATTTGCTGAAATCAAAAAATTTTTTCCAGTATAGTGCCACCACTGCAAGTATGGCTCCAAATTGTATGGAAACCTGAAACAGTTTAACATAATCATCTTCCTGAATGCCGTAATAGGAGCTGGCAAAAATCATGTGTGCGGTTGATGATACGGGCAAATACTCGGTTAATCCTTCTATAATGGCAAGGATAATCGCCTGAAAGTAATCCATTAATTATTTCTTTTTGTTTTTAAAGTTTTTGATTGCTTTATCTTCGGGAAAATTTTCTTCGGCTGCTATAGTCTTTATTCCTTTGTGCGGGTTTTTAAGTATGGCATATATGGTAATACCAAAACCTGCCAAAACTACTGTAGGTGCAAGCCTTATCCTCCTGAAGCTAAATATGTCCTCACTAAAAACATTAGGGTCGTCACTGCCCCCGCCCGACATTAATATAAAGCCTAGGGCAATTACGCCAAGCCCAATAAGCAATATTTTATAGTTTACCTTTTCAAAAAGGAAATGCGTGTTTATTTCGTTATTTTTCACTTTTATTTTGGTTTAAAGTTTTGCCTTAATTATGCCTCTGAAAATGAAAGACAGTGTTGGGCTATATAATACTTAAATCTTCAATCATTCAATTTTTAATCCCCCTTTGGGGGTTAGGGGGCTAATATAAATCGTCTGTCCTGAGATTAAGGAAACGCTGTGTGGCAAAAAAAGTACTTATCGATGTAATGATAATGCCGAAAACAAGCACCCCTGCAAATACTATTGCGGTAGGTATCCAGTCTTCCCAAATATTAAGCATTGGGAAAGCCTCATCAAGGTACGATACAAACCAAAGCAGTACCGCCATAGCTAATAAAGAGCCTATAAGCCCCAGTTTAATGCCCCTCCACACAAAAGGCTTACGGATAAAGGCTTTAGTGGCCCCTACCATCTGCATGGTTTTAATAATAAACCGGTGGGAGTAAATAGAAAGCCTTAGCGAGCTGTTTATAAGCAGCATGGCTACAAAAGCAAGTACTCCGCTTATTACCAGTATCCAGAATGTAATTTTCTTAATATTTTCGTTGGCAAGGTCAACCAGCATGTTATCATAGCTTATGTCGCCCACCATTGGGTTGCTTTTCAGTTCTATTTCAACTGCTTTAATGCTGTCAGTCTGTACAAAGTCGCTTTTCAGGTGTATGTCATAAGAGTCAAGCAGTGGGTTTTCGTCAAGCAGTGTTTCATAGTCCCCCATAATGTCGGGGTTGTTCTTAGCAGCATCTTCTTTAGAAACGTAAACATAATCTTTTATATAAGCCGAGTTTTTAAGCTGCTCGCCAAAGGCTTCTTTAATGCTGTCATTAGCTTCCTTTTTAAAATACACTGTCATGGGGATGTTCTCCTTAACATAGGCAGATATTTTTTCGGTATTAATAACAAAAAGCCCTAAAACGCCTAAAAGTGTGAGTACTATAAAAATACTCATTATCACAGAAAAATATGAAGTTATAAGCCTCCTTTTCTGGAACTTTTCAAAAGATGATGCCATAGGTTACAATTTAGCTGTAAAAATAAATAAAGTATTTGTTTCAGCATAGTTTATAACGGGCAAAGTTTTGGTTTTCGTACAATAAGCGTAAATTTGCTTTCTTTTAAAATACGTTGAAACTTAGCAGCTCAGTAAATGAGCAGGATAACTATGAAATACAACCCTAACGAAATAGAGGCCAAGTGGCAAAAATACTGGGCAGAAGAAGGCACTTTCAGGGCCGAGGATATATCAGATAAACCCAAATACTATGTGCTGGATATGTTTCCGTACCCATCGGGCGCGGGGCTGCACGTGGGGCATCCACTGGGCTATATAGCTTCTGATATTTATGCCCGCTATAAACGCCATCAGGGGTTTAATGTACTGCACCCGCAGGGGTATGACAGTTTTGGGCTTCCGGCAGAGCAGTATGCTATACAAACGGGGCAGCACCCAGCTGTAACTACCGAGACTAATATTGAACGTTACCGCCAGCAGTTAGATAAAATAGGTTTTTCTTTTGACTGGGACAGGGAGGTACGTACCTCTAATCCTGAATATTATAAATGGACGCAGTGGAT
>JBQGDD010000396.1:0-2003 GCA_052038845.1 Dyadobacter sp.
CATTTAGTATTAATGTTTCTGAAGGTGATGTTTTAGAATTTGCTTATGTTGGTATGACAACAAAACAGATTGAAGTAACTAAAAAAAGTAAATATAACCTTCAATTACATGACGAATATGAAAGTAGTGAAGTTATTATAGTGGGTGGTTATGTATCTCGCACTTTTTTCGGACGTATTTTCTACTCAATCGGTAACGTATTCAGAAAGAAATAACCGCTATCCGCAGGTATAAATCTGTTCGCATTCCCTTAACAAAATTCTCCCTGTAAATCTGTATCTTTGTCTATTCAATTTTTACCATGATAAAGACCGATTTTTCTACACTCGAACCTAAGAAAAACATACTTATAAAGGGGGCGCAGCTTCATAATTTAAAAAATATAGATGTTGCCATACCCCGCAACAAACTGGTAGTGGTTACCGGGCTTTCAGGTTCCGGTAAGTCAAGCCTTGCTTTTGACACCCTTTATGCCGAAGGACAGCGTCGCTATGTTGAGAGCCTTTCCAGTTATGCACGCCAGTTTCTTGGCAGGCTCGATAAGCCAAAAGTAGAATATATTAAAGGCATAGCCCCTGCTATAGCCATAGAGCAAAAGGTGAATACTACCAATGCTCGCTCTACCGTAGGTACAAGTACAGAAATTTACGATTACCTAAAACTGCTTTTTGCCCGTATTGGGCATACCTTCTCCCCTGTTTCGGGTCGTGAAGTAAAAAAAGATACTGTTACCGATGTAATCAGTCAGGTTAAGGAGTTAGAAGAGTCCAGCCGATGGCTGTTACTTGCCCCTATACACACCGAGAAAGGCAGAACTATAGAAGAAAAACTGGGCATACTTTTACAACAGGGCTTTGCACGTATATTGGTGAATAATGAAACCGTACGCCTTGATGAAATTGCAGAAATTAACTTTGCCAATAAAGAGGTACTGCTTGTAGTTGACCGTATAGTGGTAAAAGATGAAGAAGAGTTTTACAACCGTCTTGCCGATGCTGTACAGACTGCTTTTTATGAAGGTAAGGGCGAATGCTATTTGCAGGAAGTAAGTTCGGGAAAAAGAATAGAGTTTAGTAATAACTTTGAACTGGATGGCATTACTTTTTTAGAGCCTAATGTTCACCTGTTCAGTTTTAATAACCCTTATGGTGCATGTCCTGCCTGCGAAGGTTATGGCAGTATTATAGGTATTGATGAAGAATTGGTTATACCCAACACTGCCCTGTCAATATATGAAAATGCCATATTCGCATGGCGCGGCGAAAGCATGAGCTGGTATCGCGACCAATTGGTTAATAACAGCCACAAATTTGATTTTCCTATCCATAAACCTTATTTTCAGCTATCTGAAAGTGATAAGGCTTTAGTGTGGAAAGGCAATAAATATTTTACAGGGCTTGACGACTTTTTTACCGAGCTTGAAGAGAAAAATTATAAAATACAAAACCGGGTTATGCTATCCCGTTACAGGGGTAAAACCAAATGCCCTGAATGTAAGGGAAAACGCTTAAGACCGGAATCTAACTACATAAAAATAGCAGGGCGCACTATTTCTGACCTTGTTGACCTGCCTATAAAAAACCTCGCTGAATTTTTCAGCAGCCTTGAATTGTCAGACTTTGATCAACAGGTAGCCAAAAGGCTCTTGGTAGAGATTAATAACCGCTTGGGCTTTTTACAGGAAGTTGGGTTAAGCTACCTTACCCTTAACCGAAAGTCGGCAACATTATCGGGTGGAGAGTCGCAGCGTATTAACCTCGCAACATCGTTAGGCAGCAGCCTTGTAGGCTCTATGTATATATTAGATGAACCCAGTATAGGGCTGCACCCAAAAGATACTGAAAGGCTTATTGCAGTACTGGAAAACCTGCGTAACCTGGGCAATACCGTAATAGTGGTTGAGCATGATGAAGATATTATGAAAGCCGCCGACATGATTATTGACATTGGCCCCGAAGCAGGAACTTTTGGCGGACATTTAGTAGCACAGGGTACGTATGATG
>JBQGDD010000397.1:0-3562 GCA_052038845.1 Dyadobacter sp.
TACCTTATTATCTGTCGCCGCCGTTTCGGTCTGGGTTCAGGTTGCTTCCCGATCTTTTCTCCCTGTCAGGGTTCAGGTTGCTTCTTTCAAATTCAGGTCTGTTTTGCATTGTACTTCTCTTTACAATATCCCTTTCGTCCCAGTTTTGAAGTTTTTTCTTATCTTCAATAGCCTGTTGCTTAATCAGCTTTTCTTCATTATTAGTATTATCCTGTTGATTTTCCATAATATTAAATTTTATCGGTTAATAATCTTATCACTAAGATACTTATACCTTATGTATGTGTATATTAACGTTTTCATAAAGTAAACAGGGTTTAACTTTTTATTACAATTTTGATGTAGCTATCAATAAAAAAAGCTCCTCTACAGGAGCTTATGGAATATATGTTTCAATCAAGTATTACACAAAAAGTGGATACTCTTCTTCGTCATGAATATCAAGTTCTTCTAGTTCATCTTCCCTTAAATATTCAAATAGTTTTATAAGGCCGAATCCCGCTATTGCAGCAAGAAAAAAGTTAAAAATTTTCATAGCGTTTATTATTTTATGGTTAATGCTCTTTTTCATAAATTTTTTCGAAATCAATAATGATATGCTGTAAAACTACAAATAATATAGTTTTTACAAATGTTTTTAATAAAACTTTAATATATGTTATGCGTGTATACTATATTTGTTATTATATTGATAGTAAGTACAGTTAACTTATACACGCAGCAAAATATGCAAGTATAATTTTATACATCAGCTATACCACAAACTATTTATTATATTTGTTGTTCAAGTAACTTAATAAAACACAAACGAATATCTAAGTATCTATGAAACTATTAGAAGGAAAAACGGCTATAATTACCGGAGCGAGTAGGGGTATAGGCCGGGGTATAGCTCAGGTTTTTGCTAAACACGGTGCTAATGTTGCTTTTACATACAGTGCTTCGGCAGAGGCAGCCAAAAAGTTGGAAGAAGAACTTTCTGCCCTTAATGTAAAGGCTAAAGGTTACCAGTCTGACGCTGCAGATTTTAATCAGGCGCAGCAACTGGCAGATGATGTATTAGCAGACTTCGGCGCCATAGATATACTAATAAACAATGCAGGAATTACAAAAGATAATCTGCTGATGAGAATATCAGAGGAAGATTTTGACAAAGTAATAGAAGTTAACCTTAAGTCTGTTTTTAATATGACTAAAGCTGTACAGCGAACAATGCTTAAGCAGCGTCATGGTTCTATTATCAACATGAGTTCTGTAGTAGGTGTAAAAGGCAATGCGGGGCAAACTAACTATGCCGCATCTAAGGCGGGTGTTATAGGATTTACAAAATCTGTAGCACTTGAGCTTGGTTCAAGAAACATACGTTGTAATGCAATAGCCCCGGGTTTTATTGAAACTGAAATGACAGGTAAACTAGGCGAAGATGTTGTAAAAGGCTGGACAGAAAGCATCCCTTTAAAAAGGGGCGGCACACCGGAAGATGTTGCCAACGCCTGCGTATTTTTAGCATCAGATATGTCAGCTTACGTTACAGGGCAAACCCTTAATGTAGATGGCGGTATGCTGACATAATTAAAAACAGAAATATTTATTATTAAGCAATATAGGGAATGACTACATCTACAGTTTTATTATTAATACTATCTGCGGTTGTAGCATTTATACTGTCTTTTTTTCAATATATTTTTAAAGCTAAAAAGAGAACCAAAGTATTTTTCTTTTTAGCTTTTTTACGTTTTATAACCTACATGGTTATTTTTATACTACTGATAAACCCTGTAATTACTACAAAAAGCTTTAATACAGTTAAAACACCATTACCTGTGTTAATAGATAATTCGTTATCAGTTAAAGATTTAGGTCAGGATAGCCTGTCACGTAGTATTGTCGGTAAAGTTTCAGGTAACAGTGCATTAAACCAAAAGTATGATGTGCAACTGTTTACTTTTGATGAAGATTTTATTTCTGGCAAAGAACCCGATTTTAAAGGTAAACAGACGCATATCGATAATGCTGCGCAAAACCTGAACCAATTATTCAGAAACTTAAATTACCCTGTTGTATTACTTACTGACGGTAACCAGACAATGGGTAATGATTATGTGTACAGTTTTAAGGAGAATACATCGGTATATCCTGTAGTGCTTGGCGATACAACAATATTTACCGACCTTAAAATAAACCAGGTAAATGTAAATAAATATGCATTGCTTAAAAATAAGTTCCCTGTCGAGGTCTTTTTACAATACAGTGGTACAAAACCAGTTGATGCCGAGTTTACTATTATGCAGGGCAATACATCTTTGCATAAGCAAAAGGTATCTTTTTCGCCTGATAAAAAAGCCGTATCAGTAAGTTTGCTTTTAAATGCGGATAAAGTAGGGGTACAGACTTATAAGGCTGTTATAGCATCAGGTGTTGAAGAAAAAAACAAATATAATAATGTAAAGAACTTTGCAATAGAGGTTATAGACCAGCGTTCTGAAATTGCACTGGTATCATCTGTTAACCATCCTGATTTGGGTGCACTTAAAAGAGCCATTGAAACTAATAAGCAACGAAGGGTTACAATAGTTAAGCCAACAGATATTACATCATTACAGGATTATAATATGCTTATATTATATCAGCCGCAGGCATCTTTCAGGAGTTTACTGGAGCAAAATAAAAATGCTAAACTTAATACTTTTATAATAACCGGGCTTCATACAGATTTTAATATTCTTAATCAGTTCCAGGACCAGGTAACCTTTAAGGTGAGTACCCAAAGTGAAGATTATTTAGCCGATTATAAGCCCCAGTTTAACCTTTTTTCTGCCGAAGATATAGGTTTTAATTATTTCCCTCCCTTACAGCATCCGTTTGGTACAATAACGGTAAATTCCAATAACAGCGAATTGCTGGGTGCAAGGATAAGAAATGTTGCTACAGAAAACCCTTTAATGGCATTTTTTGAAACCGGATCATACAGAAACGCTTACCTTTTTGGAGAAAATATATGGAAATGGCGTGTAGAAAGCAGGCTAAATACAAACTCATTTGAACAGTTTGATATTTTTATAGATAAAACTATACAGTTTTTGGCTTCAAACTCTAAACGCCAGCAGCTGATAGTTAATCATGAAAGCTTTTATAATTCAGGTGAGTCTATAAGTATTAGCGCCCAATACTTTAATAAGAATTACGAGTTTGATGAAAATGCGGCCCTTACCATTACTGTAAAAAATGAAACAGGAAATTCATTTAAAACCTATGATTTTTTAAAAGGCTTCAATGAATATAAAATAAATTTTGATGGGCTTGATGCCGGAAAGTATACTTTTACGGTAAAAGAAAAAAACTCCAATACAGCTTATTCAGGTTCATTTGAGGTAATTGACTACGAAATTGAAAAGCAGTTTGTAAATCCTGATGTACTGCGCTTACAGCAGGTAGCAGATAATACAAACGCTAAGGTTTACTACAGCAATCAGGCTGACGAACTGATTGATTTTCTTATAGGTGAGGATACCTATAAAGCTGTACAAAAAGAAGTTTCTAAAAAAGCTCCACTTATTGATTT
>JBQGDD010000398.1:0-5674 GCA_052038845.1 Dyadobacter sp.
TTCCAGAATTTTTATGACCTTATAGAAAAAAAAGTAAAAGAGAAGGAATAACTGCATGAGTAACTGGGATGGTAAATCCAAAGGAACCCTGTTGGGGTACAGGATTTTTGTTTTCTGTATAAAGAACATCGGGGTAAGGGCGGCATATTTTGTCCTGTACTTTGTAGCATCTTACTATTTCCTGTTTCTTACAAAAACAAACAAGGTTACCTTTTACTATCTGCACAAAAGACTGGGCTATCCCTATTTTAAGGCTAAGAAGATGCTGTTTATGAGTTATTATACTTTTGGGCAGACATTAATTGATAAGGTAGCTATCTCGGCAGGGATGAGGAACCGTTTTACGTATGAGTTTGACGGTATAAATATCCTTACCGGGCTTTTAGAGCAAAAAAAGGGGGCAGTGCTTATCAGCGCGCACATTGGTAATTTTGAAATAGCAGAATACTTTTTTTCGGATATAGCGCAAAATTTTCAGATAAACCTTGTAACATCGGATATGGAGCACAGGCCGATAAAGGAATACCTGGACAGTATAGCTGTAAAATCGACTGTAAAATTCATAATTATTAAAGAAGATCTTTCCCATATTTATGAAATAAACGGAGCTCTTGCCAATAATGAGCTGGTATGTTTTACCGGCGACCGTTATATGGATGGCGTAAAATACATGACAGAGCCTTTTTTAGGCAGTGATGCAAATTTTCCTGCCGGCCCGTTTCTTATAGCTTCGCGCTTAAGAGTTCCTGTGGCATTTGTATATGTAATGAAAGAGAAAAACCTTCATTATCATTTGTACGCCCGACAGGCAGAGGTAAAGCACAGGGATGAAAGGGCTTTATTGAGAGTGTATATTAAGAGTGTTGAATCAATGATAAAAAATTACCCCCTGCAATGGTTTAACTACTTTGATTTTTGGGGAGCTTTTACAAAACCGAAATAAGATATAAGCAGTAATTAATTATAACCTGTTCTTCTTATTTTACCTAAACAGATGTGTTAATGGAAGAATATGATGTAATTATTATTGGTTCGGGTGCCGGGGGGCTTGCAGCGGCAATTTGCCTTGCCAGAGAAGGTAAAAAGGTAGTTGTTTTAGAGCAGCATTATGTTCCCGGAGGCTGGTGCCACAGTTTTATGCTTAACGGTCAGCGTTTTAGTCCCGGTGTTCACTATGTAGGTCTTGCTGATGAAGGCAGTTCTACCAACGAGCTGTATAAAGGGCTTGGAATAGCAAACGACATTGTTTTTTTCAGGATGAACAAAAACGGCTTTGAGCATTGCCTGATTGGAAACAGGAAATATACACTGCCGGCTGGATTCAATGCTATGGGCGATTCCCTTTCGGCAGAATTTCCACAAGAAGCAAAAAATATTAAAAAATATCTTAAGCTGGTTAAAAAAGTTAATCAGCAGTTGCTGTATCTGCCTACTATAAAAGGCTTTTGGCAAATACTTACAGCTCCTTTTAAAACGGCGGCATTTGTGCATAATGCCCCTTTTACCCTTAAAAAGATAATTAATAAACACATAAAAAATCCTGAGCTTAAGGCATTGCTTAATGTACAGTGTGGCGACCATGGTCTGCCCCCATACAGGGCAGGGTTTTTACTGCACTCTGCTGTGATGGGGCATTATGGCGAAGGTGGCTTTTACCCTATGGGCGGCGGTGGCGGTATTGTAAAGGCAATGACCAATACCCTTAAAAGTTATGGCGGCGAAGTGCGCATAAGCAACGGGGTAAAAAAGATTCTGGTAAAAGATAATACCGCTTATGGTATTGTACTGGAAAACGGGAAAGAGATAAGGGCTAAAAAAATAGTATCTAACGCTGACCCGTCTATTACTTACCTTGAGCTTGTGGGCAGAGAAAACCTGAGCAAAAAACTTATAAAAAGGCTCGATAATACTAAATATTCTGTAACATCACTTATATTATTTTTAACACTGGACATGGATGTTTCAGTAGCAGGGCTGGACTCCGGCAACCTGTGGATTTTTAAGCATGCTGATATTGATGGGCTTTTTGATGAACTTACAGAGGATGATGTAACTGCGGGAGAAGAATTTCCTGCAATGTTTATGAGCTGTACAACACTTAAAGATCCTGTGAGCTATAACGGGAGGTATCATAATTTTGAAGTGGTTACCTATATTGATTATGATAACCTGCCTGAATTTAAAGGAACAGAAGATTACCATTGTAAAGCGTACACTGATTTTAAGGAGAAGGTTATTGCTAAGTTTATGAATACTGTAGAGCGTGTAATACCTGGTGCAAAGGCGAATGTTGTACAGGTAGAGCTGGGCACCCCAAAAACAAATGAATTTTATATAAACAGCACAGGCGGAAATGTTTATGGTACTGAAAAGACACTTAATAACATGGGGCCTTTTGCATTTAAAAATAAATCAGAAATAGATAATCTTTATCTTTGCGGCGCAAGCACACTTTCGCACGGTGTGGCAGGGGCAACATACTCTGGTGTAGAGGCTGCCGCCAGGATACTGGGCTGCGAAAAAAATGACCTTATTAAGCAGGATGATGAACAGGTGCTGCGCATATATGATGCTGAAGACCCTGAAACATGGCCGCAATGGGTACACAAAAAGCGGGAAGTCAAAATACGTACTTTTAAAGAAATTAAAGTCGGTTAATAAAGCTGTATGAAAAATGTTCTTGTACTATATTATACGCAGTCAGGGCAGTTGGGTGAAATAGCGGATAACATTGCAAAGCCGCTGATGCAGAGCCCTGATGTTAATGTGGTATTCCATGAAATAGAAATGGTTAAACCATTTCCCTTTCCGTGGACTAAAGAGGCTTTTTTTGATGTTTTTCCTGAATCATTCCTGCAAATACCTGCTGAAATAAAGCCTATACCGCAGGAAATACTGGATATTGAATTTGATTTGGTACTGCTTCATTATCAGGTGTGGTTTCTCTCTCCGTCTATACCGATTACCTCATTTTTAAAAAGTGAGTATGCAGAAAAAATACTGAACAACACTCCGGTAATTACCATAAATGGCAGTAGGAATATGTGGTATTTGGCACAGCAAAAAGTTAAAGCCCTGCTGGAGGCTAACGGGGCATTGCTTAGAGGTAATATTGCCCTTGTTGACAGGGCAGGCAACCTGATAAGTGTTATTACCATTGTAGAATGGATGTTCAGCGGAAAAAAGGAAAGGCATTTAGGAATATTCCCTAAACCCGGGGTTTCGGATAAAGATATACGGGAGTCTGATAGATTTGGCAAAGTTATAGCTACAGCGTTACAAGATGAAAACTTTAATGGGCTGCAGCCAAAATTGCTTGCTCTTGGTGCCGCAAGGGTAAGCCCATACCTAATAACAGTAGATAAAAAGGGCAACCTTATTTTTAGTAAATGGAGTGCTTTTATAATAAAACGAAGCAAGAGCCGCAAAAGGCTGTTAAAAGTATTTGTTGTTTATTTGGCGCTTGCTATATGGATAATTTCGCCAATTGTATATATATTGCACCTTTTTACATATCCTTTACGATTAAGGAAGATAAAGAAAGATGTGGCTTATTATAAAAACGTGTAAAAGCACGGTAAGAGTTTAAAATAAAATATGTTTGACGTTTATATTACAAAAGCCGGGAAATTTTTGCCAAACGAACCCGTTTCTAACAACGAGATGGAAAATATCCTTGGGCTTATTGATGAAAAGACATCAAAAGCTAAACGCATAGTGCTGAGGAACAATGGTATTGCCTCAAGATACTATGCTATAGATAAAAATGGCAATACTACACATAATAACGCAGAGCTTACCCAACAGGCAATTGAGCAGCTGTATGATGAAAACTTTACTAAAAACGATGTAGAGCTGCTTTCGTGTGGTACATCGTCGCCGGATAATATATTGCCTTCCCATGCTTCTATGGTGCATGGGCTTATGCAAAACCATCCAATAGAACTAAATTCATCATCAGGGGTTTGCTGTGCAGGCATGAATGCGCTCAAATTCGGCTACCTTTCTGTAAAGTCAGGTAACTCGTCAAATGCTGTCTGTACAGGGTCTGAAAGATCTTCTGCGTGGATGCATGCAGATAAATTTGAAAATGAGGTTGTTAATCTTAAAAATCTTGAAGAGCAGCCTATACTGGCATTTAAAAAAGATTTTTTAAGGTGGATGCTTTCTGATGGTGCGGGTGCTTTTCTTTTAGAGAACAAGCCGTCGGGAGAAATATCGTTAAAGATAGAATGGATGGAGGCCTACTCTTTTGCGCATGAACTTGAAGCCTGTATGTACGCAGGTGGCGACAAGCAGGAAGATGGCAGTATAAAATCGTGGTACGATTATAAGCCCGAAGAATGGCTCACCCAGTCTATATTTGCTGTAAAGCAGGATGTAAAGCTGCTGGATAAATATATAATGACAAAAGGGGCCGAATGTGCAAAGCAAGCGTTGGAGAAGCACAACGTTAACCCTAAAGAGATAGATTACCTTTTACCCCACGTTTCATCCAACTTTTTTGCTTCAAAGCTATATGATGCACTATTTGCTAAAGGGATAGATATTCCGGAAGAAAAATGGTTTATGAACCTTAGCAGGGTTGGTAATGTTGGTGCAGCTTCTATTTACCTTATGGTTGAAGAACTGCTTAATTCGGGTAAACTTAAAAAAGGTGAGAAGATTTTATTAATAGTTCCTGAAAGCGGAAGGTTTACCTATGCTTTTGCTTATTTAACCGTATGCTGATGGAAGTATTGCTTGAAAAAAATACAGTAGAAAATCTTATACCCCAAAAAGCGCCATTTGTAATGGTTGATAAGCTGCTTGCATATAAGGAAAATGAAATTACGGCGGGCTTAACCATACCGGCAGATAATATTTTTGTACAGGAAGGGAAGTTTACAGAGTCTGGTATTGTAGAGCACATGGCACAAACAGTGGCGCTGTACACAGGCTACCAGTACCACCTTAAAAATGAGCCTGCACCTACCGGGTATATAGGCTCTGTTAAAGATGTAAAAGTTAACGCACTTCCGCCAGTAGGCAAAGATCTTGTAACCAAGGCTGTAGTACTGCAGGAGTTTATGGGTATTACTCTGGTTAATATTGTAACAACCTGCGAGGGCACAGAAATTGCTGTAAGCCAGATGAAAACCGTATTGGCTAAATGATGGTTATGACCGACAGGATTGAAATACAAAATTATCTCCCGCACAGGGCGCCTATGCTTATGGTGGATTATATTTTAAATATTGATGCAGAAAGCGTGCAGACTATATTTAAAATAGAGGAAGACAATATTTTTATAGATAATGGCAGGTTTTGTGAGGCGGGACTGGTAGAAAACGCAGCCCAAACCTGTTCGGCTATAGTAGCTAAGTCTTTTCTGTTTAAAGAAGACGGCTCTGAAGATAAAAGCATTGCGCTTATCGGGTTTATAAGTTCTATACGAACGGTAAAAATATATAAGTTGCCTGTTACAGGGAGCGAAATTATAACCCGGGCAAACCTTTTATCCCGTTTTGATACGGATAGTTATACCACCTGCATGATGAGATGCAGTATTTTTTGTGATGAAAAACTGCTTTTAGAAGGAGAAATAAATTTACTTATTCAGGCAAAGGAAAATGAAAAAGAGCGAAGTACCACAGGATAAAAGCAATATTTCTTCTGTAAATATGAGGGAGTT
>JBQGDD010000399.1:0-6545 GCA_052038845.1 Dyadobacter sp.
GGTGCATCTAAAATAAGTCCTGCCCTTATCGCTGTAATAGCATTCAGAATAATAATTACATAAAGGGCAGTTTACGTCATCCATTTATATACGTATGCCGGGAGGAAGCAACTCTTTATATTTGGGGTTTTTCCTGAAAAAAGCAGCTATTTTAGGATGTGTAGGCACTACTTTAAACCTTTTTTCTTCTGCAATATCTAATATTTCTTTTAAGAAATCAGAAACAGCTTCATCATCATTAAAATCTTCCGGCACATTTATTTTGGTAAGAAATATTTTTCTTTCCTGCTCAGAATATTCTACTGATAAAAAATGACCATCAACGGTAGTTTCATACTGCCTTGAAAATTCGTTATTTTTTATTTCCATAACGTTTTAATTATATTTCATAGGGACTTCAATAATTAATATTTTAGATGGCTTATTGGTTTTTATGGTAAAACCTTCCGCTTCAATAATTCCAAAAGCGTCACGTTCATAAATAGCCTGCCCGCCAATTTCAATTTCGCCTTCAATTAAAAAAAGATAGACTCCGTTATCTCTAATTTTCGTTTGGTATTCTAACGATTGTCCTTCGTCAAAAACACCGAGGTGTAAAAAAGCCTGTTGGTGTATCCATAAGGCATTGCCATCATTTTTATCTTCCGGAGATACTACATTTACAAGCGTATTTCTCTTATTGTCAAGGTCAAAACTTTTTTGGTCATAGCGTGGTGTTACATTGCTCTTGTCAGGAAATATCCATATTTGCAGGGTTTTGGCACGTTCCGTCTGGCTTGCATTCATTTCAGAGTGCTGTATGCCTGTACCGGCACTCATTACCTGCACCTCGCCAAATTTTACAGTTGCCTGGTTGCCCATACTGTCACGGTGTGTTAAGCCACCTTCCAGGGGTATGGTAATAATTTCCATATTATCGTGCGGGTGAGTTCCAAAGCCCATACCTGCTGCAATAGTATCATCATTAAGTACCCTCAGCATACCAAACTGTACCATATCAGGGTTGTGGTAGTGCCCGAAAGAAAATGAAAAATTAGCCTGTAGCCAGCCGTGGTCGGCAGTACCTCTTTCACTTTTAGGGAATAATCTTGTCTTCATAATTTATAAATAAATTAAATTACTGAAAATGTGGAGTTGTAATAAAAGTTTTAACTTTATACAAATTTCGGAATAAAAATTGATTGATGCGTTATATGGCGCGTTAAAACATAAAAAATGGAAAAAATTCCTGTTTATTTTATGCCCGGTCTGGCAGCCAGCCCAAAGATTTTTGAAAATATAAAACTGCCTGAAGATACCTTTGAAATGTTTTTTTTAGAGTGGATACTGCCTATAGATAATGAGCCTTTGGCAGAATATGCTAAAAGGATAACATCTTCTATAAAACATAAAAACCCGGTACTGATTGGAGTGTCTTTTGGAGGAGTTTTGGTGCAGGAGATAGCTAAAATAATTACGGCACGAAAAGTGATAATAATATCGAGTGTGCGGTGCAATGCAGAATTTCCAAGAAGGATGAGGCTGGCAAAAATGACACAGGCCTACCGGATTTTTCCAACATCGCTGATGCAGCGGGTGGACTGGCTGGCAAAATTTTCTTTTGGGAATAATATGATTTCGCAAAGGCTTAACCTCTATGAAAAATATCTTTCGGTAAGGGATAAGAAATATCTTGACTGGGCGTTTAAAGCAATAATACTTTGGGACAGGGCAGAGCCAGATACTAAAGTGATACACATACATGGGGAGGCTGATGAGGTTTTTCCGGCTAAATACCTTCAGAACTTTATACCGGTAAAAGGGGGTAAGCACGTTATGATTATCAATAAGGCTAGATGGCTGAATAATAACCTGCCGGAGATAATTTTAAAAAATAAGGAAGAAGACTGTATAAATATTGAAAATCACTAAAAACTATATAACAATGGAATGGGTAAAAAAAGCGGGCGCAATAGCATCTGTTGTACTGCTAAGCGGGGTGTTGATTCATGCGGTTTCTGATAATACCGTTAAAGAAAAAAAGGAGGAGATAAAAAATAATTATTTTCCTGCTGAAATAGATTTTGCCGGAGAAAAAGCACCTTTGCATATTGACGATGTAAGGGAAAGGTTTGACAGGGAATTGCTGGTTAATGCAAACCTGCATGCCAGCACACAAATAATTATAAAGAGGGCAAACAGGGCTTTCCCGGTAATTGAGCCAATACTTAAAAAATATGGTGTCCCGGATGATTTTAAATACCTTGCTGTTATAGAAAGTGCGCTTGTTAATGCTGTATCATCAGCAGGGGCAAGGGGTGTATGGCAATTTATGCCGGAAACCGGTAAGGAGTATGGTATGGAAATTAATGATTTGGTAGATGAGCGCTACCACCTTGAAAAATCTACAGAGGCAGCCTGTAAATACCTTCTTAAGGCCAAAGCAAAATTTGGCTCGTGGACGCTGGCAGCAGCCTCTTATAATGGTGGTGTAGCCGGGGTAACAAGGCAAATAGATTTTCAGGGTGTAGATAATTACTATGATCTTTTGCTTACTGAAGAAACGTCCCGTTATGTATTCAGGATACTTGCACTTAAAGAAATAATGCAGAAACCTCTTGATTATAATTTTGCACTTTTTCCTGAAGATATGTATCACTTACTGCCTGTAAAAAAGGTAAAAGTGTCATCATCAATACCAGATCTTGCTGTTTTTGCTAAAGAGCAGGGAATTAATTACAAGATACTAAAAATTCATAACCCCTGGATGCGAGACAGGAAACTGGACGTAAAGGGAGGAAAAGAATATATTGTGGATATACCTTTAAAAGGGTATTAAAAATAAAAGCAATTAAATAAAAAAGCCCAAAAGATATTATCTTTTGGGCTTTTTTAAGTGTTAATATAATATTTAATATCTTCTCATTTGCACCTGCGGGCCTCTTTTCATTTGTGCCTTCATTTGTGCTATCTGTTCTTTAAGCATTCCCTGTTTATCAAGTTTTTTAGCTTCGCTTAAAAGTTTTTCAGCCTCAATTTTTCTGTTCTTTGTCATGGCTATACCGGCAAGGTTAAGTTTTGCCATGGCAAGATCCTGATTCATGCTTAAGCCCAGTGATACTGCTTTTTTAAGGTGTTTTTCAGCAAGGGTCAGGTTGGTTTGAGACAGCATAAGCCCGTGCAGGTAGTTATAGTAACCCTGCTGCTTGCGTACAAGTGCAGCTTCGGGGTTTTTAATCATGTTAAGCCATTTTGTAGCACCTTCAAAATCCTGTTTTCTTAATTTAAGGAAAGCCAGTATGATAAATTCATTTTTAAAATACAGTAATATAAACACAGTGGAAAATAAAAGTAAAAAAATACCGTTGCCAATATTTCTTTCTGTAAACTGCCATATAGCGGTAATAATAATAAGAGCGGCTATTGTAAGCTTAATGTTTTTGTGGAACATGGTAGTATGAAATTTTGAACTGCAAAGGTAATAAAATCAATTAAAAATATTTTTGTAAAACCACTTGTGTGTAAAAAAAAGCTTTGTATATTTGCACTCGGTTTTGGAATAGTGCTATTCCTATAGACCCTTACAAGATATTCAATAAAGATTTAAAGATACAAAGCAATGAGTAAGAGAACGTTTCAACCATCAAAAAGAAAAAGAAGAAATAAGCACGGTTTTATGGACAGGATGGCTTCTGCCAACGGTAGAAAAGTGCTTGCTCGCAGAAGGGCTAAAGGAAGACATAAATTAACTGTTTCCTGTGAACCAAGACACAAAAAATAATGTTTTTATAAAGCATATATAAAGGTGTTACTTATTATTAGTAACGCCTTTTTTTATACCTTATCGTTAATACCCCCTGCTGTAAAGGGGGATTTTTTTAAAATAAACACTAAATTTGCAAAACCTTACAGTTTTTCTAAACAACAACTACAACACGCTATACAATGCCTAAAGACAATTCCATTAAATCAGTTTTAATTATCGGTTCTGGACCAATTGTAATTGGCCAGGCATGTGAATTTGATTATGCCGGTTCTCAGGCGGCACGCTCAATACGGGAAGAAGGGATAGAGGTTATCCTTATCAACTCTAACCCGGCTACGATTATGACAGACCCCTCTATGGCTGATCATGTATATTTAAAGCCGCTTACTACAAAATCGATAATTGAGATATTAAAAGCACATCCTAATATTGATGCTGTACTGCCAACCATGGGTGGGCAAACGGCTCTTAACCTTTGCCTTGAGGCCGAAGAAAAAGGTATTTGGAGTGATTTTAATGTAAGGCTAATAGGGGTTGACATCAACGCTATTAATATAACCGAAGACAGGGAACAGTTTAAGCAACTGCTTGAAAGGATAGGAATACCTGCTGCGCCGGCTAAAACTGCAAACTCTTTCTTAAAAGGAAAAGAGATAGCGCAGGAGTTTGGCTTTCCGTTAGTTATACGCCCATCGTTTACATTGGGCGGTACAGGGGCTGCTTTTGTACACCACAAAGAAGATTTTGACGAACTGCTTACAAGGGGACTTGAAGCATCACCCATACATGAGGTACTTATAGATAAAGCCCTGTTAGGCTGGAAAGAATATGAACTTGAACTGCTGCGTGACAAGAATGACAACGTAGTAATAATCTGTTCTATAGAAAATATGGATCCTATGGGTATCCATACAGGGGATAGTATAACAGTAGCCCCCGCGATGACCTTATCTGATGTTACGTATCAGAAAATGAGGGATATGGCAATAAAAATGATGCGAAGCATAGGTAACTTTGCAGGAGGCTGTAATGTTCAGTTTGCTGTGAGCCCCGATGAGAAAGAGGATATTGTGGCTATAGAAATTAACCCGCGTGTATCACGTTCTTCTGCACTTGCATCAAAAGCTACGGGTTATCCAATAGCAAAAGTAGCCTCTAAACTGGCGTTAGGCTACCATCTTGATGAATTGCAAAACCAGATTACAAAATCTACATCGGCATTATTTGAGCCTACGCTCGACTATGTTATTGTAAAGATACCACGCTGGAACTTTGATAAATTTGAAGGTGCAGACAGGACTCTTGGTCTTCAGATGAAATCGGTAGGAGAGGTAATGGGTATCGGGCGTTCTTTTCAGGAGGCACTGCATAAAGCAACCCAATCGCTTGAAATTAAGCGTAATGGTTTAGGTGCTGACGGTAAAGGTTACACCAATTATGAGCAGATTATAGATAAACTTACCAACGCAAGCTGGGACAGGGTATTTGTAATTTATGATGCCATACAAATGGGTATTCCGCTTAGCAGGATACATGAAATCACTAAAATAGATATGTGGTTCCTTAAACAATATGAGGAGCTGTATGCGCTGGAAAAGGAAATATCCAATTTTACTGTAGATACATTACCAAAGGAGTTATTGCTTGAGGCTAAACAAAAAGGGTTTGCCGATAGGCAGATTGCCCACATGATGAACTGCCTTGAAAGCCAGGTGTATAACAAGCGTGAAGAAATGGGGGTAAAAAGGGTTTACAAACTGGTAGATACCTGTGCGGCTGAATTTAAAGCGCAGACACCTTATTACTACTCAACTTTTGAAGCTGAAATAGAAAGACCTGACGGTACTAAATATGTACATAATGAAAGTATAGTGTCTGACAGGAAAAAAGTAATTGTTCTTGGTTCTGGCCCTAACAGGATAGGGCAGGGTATAGAGTTTGACTACTCCTGTGTGCATGGTGTATTGGCAGCGTCTGAATGTGGCTATGAAACCATTATGATAAACTGTAACCCCGAAACGGTATCTACAGATTTTGATACGGCTGATAAACTGTATTTTGAGCCTGTTTTCTGGGAACATATATATGACATTATCCGCCATGAAAAGCCGGAGGGTGTTATAGTGCAGCTTGGCGGGCAGACAGCCCTTAAACTGGCTGAAAAACTTGACAGGTATGGCATAAAAATATTAGGCACAAGCTATGATGCCCTTGACCTTGCTGAAGACAGGGGGCGTTTTTCTGAACTGTTATCTGAACTAAATATACCTTTCCCGAAATTTGGAGTTGCGGAAAGTGCAGAACAAGCAGTTCAGCTTGCTGATGAGCTTGATTTTCCACTGCTTGTAAGGCCATCTTATGTACTTGGCGGGCAGGGAATGAAAATTGTTATCAATAAGCAGGAGCTGGAAGAACACGTTATTGACTTATTGAAAAATATACCGGGCAACAAGCTGCTTTTAGACCATTACCTTGATGGTGCTATAGAGGCCGAAGCTGATGCCATTTGTGATGGTGAGGATGTTTACATTATTGGTATAATGGAGCATATAGAGCCATGTGGGGTGCACTCAGGTGACAGTAATGCTACACTACCACCATTTAACCTTGGTGAGTTTGTGTTACAGCAGATAAAAGACCATACTAAAAAAATAGCATTGGCTTTAAAAACCGTAGGGCTTATCAATATACAGTTTGCTATAAAAGATGATACTGTATATATTATAGAGGCAAACCCAAGGGCATCGCGTACTGTTCGAGCCGCATCCTCATCCCTCCCAGACGCCGGCCATCATCAGGC
>JBQGDD010000400.1:0-4212 GCA_052038845.1 Dyadobacter sp.
AGAGAAAATAGTTTAATTACTCCTGTTAAGGGCTTTGTATTCTTCATAGCAGCCGCTTATGGCATCCATTATCTGTAAATCGTTAGCGGTAGCAATAAAGGCTTCAGAGTAATTGCACTGCTCCAGTATGTTAACAATTTCGTCTTTACTGACACCCAAAAGTGCTGCCAGTGTTTCCCTGTCAAATTTTGAGGCAAGGGCATTCCTTACAGTATCGTCCTTTTTCATTTCCCTCAACCTTCGCATTTCACTGGGTTTTTTGCCAAATATATTATGCAGCAAGTCAGCCGGGTTAAGAACAGAGCTTATAATTTTTTTAAATGCGCCAGGCGAATATTGACCGCCTTCATAAGCCTGAGGCAATCCGGAAATGCTGTAGCGGTAATTATCAACTTTTACAGGTGCTAATTTAGAGTCAATTTGCAGGTAGCCTGTAAGGTTATATTTATTTATAACCACTTCCTCCAGTGTATATGCTCTTTGTGTAAGCGGTATTTTTGTGCTGGTAGCACTCTTTATCCAGTCGTTAGTAACACGTACTTTTAATGACTGATAGCCTATGAGCGAAAGGTGAAGAGTATCGTTTGCCGTAGCCTCAATGGTAAAATTACCTCTAAAGTCGGTAAGTGTACCCTTAACTTTATTTATATTGATGATATTAACATTGCTTACCGGCAGTAGGGTAGACTCATCAATAATAGTACCTGTTACGGTTTGTACAGAAGTATCCTGCGAATAACTATATGTGAAAAAAAAAGTAAATAAAAAAACTACAAAATACCTCATTGACTGTTTATGTATTGTAAAAGTAATAAACAAACGTGATATTTTGTAGTTAGTATGCAATTAACTTAAATAATTTATGTTTTAGCTTCTTCTCGGTCTTCTTTCTTTTGAAGCACCGGGTGAACCGCCCCTTCTTGAAGAACGATCAGAACCTTCATTGCGCGATCTTCTACCGCCGCCAAAAGATTCTCCTCTTCTTTCACCTTTACCGGAAAATCCGCCACCCCTGTTATTATGATCTCTTCGGCGGTTGTTAGACCCACCGTCATTTTTAGAGATTTCAACATTTATTCTTCGTCCTTCAAGGTGCATACTGTTAAGCGAACTTAATACAGTATCAGCATGTTCAGCATCAGTATTAAAGAAAGAAAAGCCTTCCTTAACATCAACCTTAAATACATCATCCCTACCAAGTCCAAGGGTATCGCGAAGAAAATCTTTAAGTGTCATCCAGTCAAAATTATCTCTTGACCCTATATTGATAAAGTATCTTACAGCCCCGCTACCAGGTACAAAGCCTTCATTATTTCGGCTTTCACCAGCTCTTTGTGCAGATAAATCCCTATTTTTCTTATAGTAGTTTATAAACCTGTTAAACTCAACCGAAACCATTTTTTTGATAAGCTCCTCTTTAGAAAGGTCTTTCATAACCTCATATATTGCAGGCAGGTAAGAGTCTATTTCATGGTCAACCTCTACATCTTTTATTTTATTAGCTAAATGGAAAAGCTGAATTTCACAGATTTCAATTCCAGAAGGGATAGTTTTCTCTTCAAATTTCTGCTTGATAATACGCTCAATAGCAGATATTTTACGCAGTTCGCTCTTAGTAATAATTACAATAGATGTACCCAGTTTTCCGGCACGTCCTGTACGTCCGCTACGGTGGTTATAAGTTTCTATTTCATCAGGCAGCTGGTAGTTAATAACGTGGGTAACATTATCCACATCAATACCCCTTGCTGCAACATCTGTAGCCACAAGCATTTGTATCTGCCTGTTCCTGAAAGATTTCATTACACTGTCACGTTGCGCCTGAGAAAGGTCGCCATGCAGGGCAGCTGCATTGTACCCATCTTCAATAAGCTTTTCAGAAACTGCTTGGGTATCCCTCTTGGTACGGCAAAATATGACTGAAAAAATATCAGGGTTTGCATCAGCAAGGCGTTTTAATGCCTCATAGCGATCGCGTGCGTTTACCAGATAAAACTCGTGAGATACTGTAGATGAACCTGAGTTTTTATGCCCAACTGTAATTTCCAGTGGCTTTCTCATAAATTCTCTCGCTATCCTTGCAACTTCCTGTGGCATAGTAGCAGAGAAAAGCCAGGTGCTTTTATCATCTGGAGATGTTGATAATATAGAAACTATATCATCATAAAAGCCCATGTTAAGCATTTCATCTGCTTCATCAAGTACGCAGTAATCAATTTTAGAGATGTTAACCAACCCCCTATTAATCATGTCCTGCATCCTACCGGGTGTAGCTACAATAATCTGCGCACCGCGCTTTACCTCTCTTGCCTGCTCTGTAATGCTGGCACCGCCATATACAGCTACAGTATGTATTCCTTTTACATACTTAGAGTATAACTTAATTTCGTTTGTAATCTGTAAGCACAATTCACGTGTTGGTGATAGTATAAGTGCCTGAGTGTTCCTGTTTTCCGGGTCTATTTTTTGTATAAGCGGAAAACCAAAAGCTGCTGTTTTCCCTGTACCTGTCTGTGCTAATGCTACAATGTCTGTGTCTTTTTCCAATAATAGGGGAATCGCTTTTTCCTGTACTTCTGACGGATTTTCAAATCCTAGATCGTTTATCGCCTTCAGAAGCGATTCATTCAATCCTAATTGTTCAAATTTATTCATATATGATTTTAAAATAGGTGCAAAGGTACTGTTTATTAGCGAGATAAACTAATTGCTATTGCAGTTTTATTTTAGCTGAATAAATTGAAAATCAAATAGTTATTTTTGTAAAAAAGCAATAAGCTGCTGTACTGCCCTGCCACGGTGGCTAAGTAAGGCTTTTTCTGACATTGATATTTGTGCAAAAGTAAGTTCTTTTCCTTCAGGTTTAAACACTGGGTCATAGCCAAAGCCTTTACTACCGTGCCTTTGCGCAGTAATTTCGCCGTTTACAATTCCTGTAAAAAGATGCTGGTTTCCGTTAAAGTTTAGTGCAATAACAGTTTTAAAGCGGGCATGGCGGTTATCATGGGTTTCAAGTTCAGCAAGCAGTTTATCCATATTCTCCTCTGCATTTTTTTGTTCGCCTGCATAGCGTGCAGAATATACGCCCGGTGCTCCGTTTAACGCCTCTACCTCAAGCCCGGTATCATCTGCAAAGCAGTTGTAGCCGTAATGCTGTGTAACATAATCAGCCTTGAGTATTGCATTACCTTCAATAGTATCTGCTGTTTCAGGTATGTCTTCCCTGCACCCTATATCCTCAAGGCTTAACAACTCAATATCTTTGGGTAACTGATGCCTTATTTCTTCTATTTTATTTTTGTTGTTTGATGCAAAAACTAACTTCATATACTGTTATATTTTATAAATATCCCTGTTTTCCCTGCTGGTAAGGTTGTCAGCAATGCCTGCAATAAAAAACCACCGGATATTTTTACCGTTTCTTACCTTGGCGGCTGTTATTACTACTGCAAAAAATTCGAATATATTAAGGAATACAATGGCAAAAATATATAGAAAATATAAATAGGAGGGTTCTTTATCTTGGAGTATTATAGCTACCGTCCATCCAAAAGCTACACTGTTAAAAGGTATCATAATAGTTTGTGCAAGTATAGACTGTATGCAGTGCCACCGCACAAAATAACTTGATTTTCTTTGTGCTGAATAATATCCTATTGCCGCAAGAACATTTATTATAGGCAGGGGCATGCCTGCTATTACAGCAACTACAGCCATAAGGTAGCTGTTAGATGCTTTTTCATATTCATGCGGATATATAAATTCCTCTGCCTGTTTTACATTCCCTTGTATATATTCCATATCCAGTTAATTATTACGGCTGTAGCCATTACTACGGCTACCCATTTTATTTTTAAGGTACTTTCAAACCTGCGGTAACTTTTATATAATGTGTCTTTTCTTAAAATTATATCATATAAAAGCCATAACGGAAAAAACAGTAATATAAAAGCTGCCAGATACCCTATTGGGTTTACTAAAAATGCGTTGGTAAAATTTCCTTCTGTTATCAGTACTACAGATCGTGTACTCCCGCATGAAGGGCAGGGCACACCTGTTACATTTTTAAATACACACGGAGTAAATTCACTATGGGCATTATATTTATTGTATGACCATATAAACCATGCATACCCGCTTATAAGTGCAATAAAAAGTAACAGGTATAGCCTTTTTTTATGCATTTATAGTACCATCTGTAATTTTTCCATG